>JAIENA010000508.1 GCA_019751755.1 Burkholderiaceae bacterium
CCGGCGCCGGCAAAGCTGGCAATCGCCAGCGCCATGCCGAGCCGCCAGCAAGGCAGCACGCCGATACGCCGCGCCAGCGCGGTCCACAGCGGCAAGCCGCAGGCGGCGGCCAGGAAATAACAGCCGAGGAAGGCGCCCGCCAGCGGCGCGGCATGTAACTGGTCGCGGATAAAGAACAGCGCCAGCGTGGCCGGCAGCGAGACCGAACAGGCATTCAGGAAATACGGCGCGAGCAGGCGCAAAAAGCCCCGGTTCGCCGCCAGGCGCCGCCATGTGGCGCGCCAGTTGTCGGCTGGCCGAGGGGCGGCGGGCCATGCCGGCGCCCGTGTCAACAGGGCCCACAAGGCGACCACCAGCAGTGCGCCAAACGCCAGGCTGTACAGCATCATCCGGTCGGCGATCTGGGTGCTGTCGCCGCCCATGATGGTGGCGGGAATCACGCTGGCGACAATCAGGCCGACCAATCCCGCGCCCTCGCGCCAGGCGGCGGCCGACAGCAGTGCGCCGCCGTTCAGGCGCGCGCCCCACGCCAGGTAGGCGATGTTGACCATGCTGTGGGCGCTGTAGGCCAGCACCAGCATGGCGCCCAGCCACACGGCGGCGGCCACGCCGGAGGCGGGCGGCTGCCACAGCCCGACGAACGCCAGCGCCAGCACGGCGCCGCCCAGCACCATCCAGCGCGTGATGCCGCCGCGTAAGCGATCGATCAGGTGACCTTGCAGCGGGTCTTGCAGCGTGTCGATCAGGCGCGCGGCAAACAGCACCCAGCCCAGTTGCGCCAGCGGGACGCCGTGCAGCGTATTGTAGTAAGCGCCCACTTGCACGTAGACGGGCAGCGCGGCCATCGCCAGCGGCAGGCCGAGCAGTCCGTAGGCCGGCAGGCCCCACCAGCGCGCAGGGCCGCCAGTGTGGGCTGCGGCGGTCGGCAACGTCATGGCGCGCCGCCCAGCAATTTGCGGCGCAAGCCCTGGTCGCGGGTGCGCTCGTTGAGCCAGATGCCGAAGAACGCGCGCGCCAGCCGGACGTCGTCGATGTCGGCCAGCAGGCGCTGCCGGTTATAGAAGCGCATGCCGTGGCCGGGCACGTAGACGCCGGTCAGTTCGTCGCCCGGCGCCACGTCGGTGAACGCGGTCAGCAGCTTGGTGTTCCATTGCGCCAGCGTGGCGGCGTCGACGCTGTTGCCCTGCAGGCGCTCGATTTCATCCAGGCTGGTTTGCACCAGCCGCTGGCGGCTGATGCTGCGGTGGTACTGCAGTTGCAGTGCGAACGGACGCTCCGACTGGAACGGCCGCTGCTCCGACCACAGCGTGGCGTGATAGATGCGAAAGCCCAGCCAACTGAGCTCGCCATCGCCCAGCACCTCGGCGCGGGGCAGTTCGTCGCGCCAGCTGGCGGCGCTGCTCACGCCGCTTGCCAGCAGACCGTACAACATGCTGCACAGCATGGCGCACAGGAGCAGCGCGGAGCGGCCGCGCCGCCAGGCCGGATCACGCCTTTTCAAGCAGGAATTGGACAACATCGGTGCGCTCCTCGTCGAAGGCGGCCTCGCAGTAAGCGAAGTACATGTGCCAGATCCGCATGAAATGCTCATCGAAACCCTGTCCGGCGATTTGCGGCTGGTGCAGGCGGCATTGGCTGTCCCAGCGGCGCAGCGTTTCCGCATAGTCGTGGCCGAACGCATGGCGCGCCAGCGGACGCAAGCCGTTGCGACCGGCCTGCTGTTCGAAGCGCTCGACGCTGGGCAGCATGCCGCCCGGGAAAATGTACTGCTGGATAAAGTCGGTGCTGCTGCGATAGCGTGGGAAGAACTGTTCGCCGATGGTAATCGACTGCACCAGCGCCTGGCCGCCGGGTTTCAGGCGCGCCGCGACGGTGCGGAAATACTCCTGCCAGTAGGGCTCGCCAACCGCCTCGAACATCTCGATCGACACCACCGCGTCATACTCGCCGGTCAGGTCGCGGTAGTCGCACAGTTCCAACTGGACCCGGTCCGCCAGTCCCTGCTCCTGCACGCGGCGCTGCGCCACCGCCAACTGCGACGGCGAGATCGTTACGCCATGCACGTGGATGCCTTGCTGGCCCGCCTGTTCGGCAAAGCCGCCCCAGCCACAGCCGATTTCCAGCACGCGTTGGCCCGGCTGCAACTTCAGCGTGTCGATGATGCGCTGGTATTTACGCCGTTGCGCGCTCTGCAGCGACTGGCTGTAGTCACCATCGAACAGCGCGCTGGAGTAAGTCCAGCTGGGGTCGAGCCATAACTGGTAAAAATCGTTGCCGATGTCGTAGTGGGCGTGGATATTGCGCTGACTGCCCTTGCGGGTATTGGGCCGCAGCCAGTGCCGCAGCCGGTACCAGCAGCGCGCCAGCGCACCGCCGAACAGCATCTGGTCCAGTGCGGCCTCATTGCGCAGCGCCAGGCGCAGCAGCGCCGTCAGGTCGGGCGACTCGGCCCAGCCGGCGGCATAGGCTTCGGCAAAGCCGATGTCGCCGGCGCGCAAGATGCGCTGGCAGGCGCGCCAGTCGTTCAACTGCAGCGTCGCGCCGAGCGGCGCATGGGCGTCGCCAAACACCATGCGGGTGTTGCAGGGCGTGATCAGTTCCAGGTGGCCATGCTGAAGCTTGTTCAGCAGGTTCAGGAACAGCCGCGCGCCGGCGGGTGCCGATAGTGTTGCGGTGGACAAGGTGCGAGTCATAGTGCGGTCTCCTGGTGCACGGTGGTATGGTGAGCGGGTGCGGACGGTTTGGAAAAAAATGGGACGCGCTTGAGCCACAGCCGCAGCGCCTGCCAATGGATGCGGAACACGATGCCGATGCCCAGCAGCGGATAGCGCAGCAACGCGCCGGCCACGGCGCGGTCGCTCATCGGCACTGGATGGCCACTGAGCGCGGTGCGCAGCAGCAGGCCGTCGGCGTCGTGGTAATCGATGCCGGTGCAGTGGCTGCGGCCGTCGAGCCGGAAGCGGAAGCGGTAGTGTCCTTCCACCGCACAAAACGGCGACACATGCATGTGCTTGTCGGCGCAGGTGGTGACGGTGCCGCCGGGCACGGCGGTGACGCGCATCAGGTAGCGGTGGGTTTCGCCAAAGGTGTTGTTAACCTCGGCCAGTACGGCGCACAGCCGGCCGGTGGCGTCATGGCAATGCCAGAAACTGACGGGGTTGAAGACGTAACCCAATACGCGGGGAAAGGTTTGCAGCCAGATCTCGCCATCGGCTTCGATCTGATGCGCGCGCAGCAGATCGCGCATCCACTGCTCCAGGCTGGTGCCGTCGCGCGGGCCATAGTCGCGGCGGCGGATCGACAGCGGCCGCCAGCGGTCCACGCCGAACCAGCCCGAGTTGCAGGCGTCGAGTCGGGCCAGATTGAGGCGGACATAAAACAGCGGGTAGACGAAGCGGTGCGGCGCCGGACGCAAGCGCGCGTGCATCACCTGGCCGTGGACCAGCTGCGCGGCGGACTGGCTCATGGCAGCGTGGTCCAGTCCGGCGCCACGTCGAAGGCCGTTGCGATGCGCAGCGCCGACTTCAGACCGTCCTCGTGGAAGCCGTAGCCGGTCCAGGCGCCGGCATACCAGACGCCGCCATTGCCCTGGATGCGCGCCAGTTGCTGTTGCGCCCGGATGGTGGACTGGTCCATGATCGGGTGCTCATACTCGAATTTCGCCAGCACGCGGTCGGCGGCGGGGAGCTGGTGCGGATTGAGCGTCACGATCACCGGCGTGGCAAACGGCAGTGCCTGCAACTGGTTCAGCCAGTAGCTGACGCATACCGGGCGCTGTCCGGCCGTTTGTGCGCCGGACAGGTAGTTCCAGGCCGACCAGACCTTGCGGTTGCGTGGCATCAGCGCCGCATCCGTATGCAGGTAGGCGGTGTTGGGCTGGTAGCGCACGCCGCCCAGGATGGCGCGTTCGGTTTCCGTCGCGTCGTGCAGCATGGCCAGCGTGGTCGGCGCGTGCGTGGCCAGTACCACCGCATCGAACTGCTCTGTTTTGATGCTGCCGCCGACGCCGCTGTCGACATGGATCGTGCCGGCACGGGTGTCGCGCCGGATCGCGTTCACCGGCGTACGCAGGCGCACGTCGGGCAGCGTGGCGGCGATTTTTTTGACGTAATGGCGCGCGCCGTCGGCCACCGTGCGCCATTGCGGCCGGTCGTTGACCTGCAATAAGGCATGATTGAGGCAAAAGCGCAGGAAGGTCGCCGCCGGGAATTGCAGGATGTCGTTGGGCGAACTGGACCAGATGGCGGCCGCCATCGGCAGCAGGTAGGCATCGCGGAAGCGCGCGCCGTAGCCTTGCTGCCGCAGCAACTGCCCGAGTGTCAGGTCACCCTGGCTCGACAACTGGAGGAAGCGCTCGGCATTGCGGTTGAAATGCAACAGATCCCACAGCATGCGCAGGAACGACGGTGAGGCCAGGTTGGCGCGCTGTGCGAACACGGTGTCAAGATTGGTGCCGGCCCACTCCAGCGCGCCGCCGTCCATCGACACGCCGAACGACATATCGCTGGCGATGCTGTTGACCCCCAGTTCGTCGAACAGGGCCACCAGATTGGGGTAGGTGCGCTCGTTATAGACCAGGAAGCCGGTGTCGACGCCGTGGGTACGGCCCTCCAGCGTCACATCGACAGTATTGGTATGGCCGCCGAGGTAGCCGCCCGCCTCGAACAACACGACATCGTGCTGGCGATTGAGGAAGTAGGCGCTGGCCAGGCCGGAAATTCCGGAGCCGATGATGGCGATGCGTTTGCGTGGAGGATTCATGTATATAGTTGGGTTATGCTGACCGTCTCTTTACCGCTGTGCTAATATTACTACTGACAAATAACAAAAGCTACTGATTAGTAGCGAAAATTTACCAATGAGTATCCTTCCCCGACTAAGCTTTAAGAATCAAGCCTTTAAGCTGCGCGAAAATGCGATCCTCGATGCCGCGACGGCGGTGTTGAGCCAAAAAGGCTTTGATTTGATGACCATGGATGATGTCGCCGGTGCGGTCGGCATCTCCAAGCCCAGCCTGTATAAGCACTTCAAGTCGAAGGAAGAGCTGGTCGGCGAGGCGCTGGTACGCTTGCTCGATGGCGCGCTTGATTACGTCGCGGCGCTCGATGCCACGCTGGGCCCGGTGCAGAAATTGTCGGCGTTGCTGGAGTGGGCGCTGCGGGTGCGCCTCGAGGGCGGCTTGCCGTTCCTGCCGTCCTCCAGCCCGCATGTGCGCGACATGTTGATCCGCAACGTCAAATATATGCTGCGCGTGTTAAAACTGAACCGGCAGCTGGAAGCCATGGTGAAGCAGGCGCAGCAGCAGGGCTTGTTGAACCGCGAGCTGCCCACCGATGTCATCCTGTACAGCTACTATGCGCGGACTTGTGATCCGGCGGTCGAGTACCTGCAGAAGTACAGCAAGATGGCGACCGATGATATCGTGCGCCACATGCTGAAAGTCTCGTTCGAAGGTTTCCAGTGAAGCAGCCGCAGTCGGCACCGCCGCCGGTAGCGCTTGCTGCACCGCAGCCGGCCCACTGGTGGCGCCACGCGCCCTTGCTGCGCCGCTTCGTGTCGGACTTGCTGCATGCGGAACTCGGCATGATGCGCTGTGGGCGCGCCGGCTTGCCGCCACTGCCCTGGGCCGACAGCTTGCATCTGGAAGCCGATGTGGGCGCCGATTCGCTGGAGCGCTACGCACTGGCGACCGCGCTGTCGTCGAGTTTGCATCTGCATGACAGCGGCGCCGAACAGGGCTTGCTCGATGGCGCCACGCTGGCGCACTGGATCGCCTGCGCCGACCACGGCCTGAATCAGGTTGCCGAGCGCTTGACCTTCAAAACCTCGGGCAGCAGCGGCGTGCCGAAACACTGCACCCACCGGCTCGACCTGCTATGGCAGGAAGCCTGCTTTTTCGCGGCGCGCTTGCCGCAGGCCCGCCGTATCGTGGTTGCCGTGCCCGCGCATCATATCTACGGCTTCTTGTTCAGCGTGCTGCTGCCGCTGGCGTGCGGACTGGCGCCGGTGGACGTGATCGATGCGCGGCGCATGTTGCCGGCGCAACTGGTCGGGCAGACCGTGCCTGGCGACGTCATCATCGGTTACCCGGAACTGTGGTCCGCCCTGGCCGAACAGGCGCCATGCTGGCCGTCCGGGGTGACCGGTGTGACGTCGACCGCGCCGTGTCCGACGGCGCTGGCCTTGCAACTGAGCGGCGCCGGCCTGACGTTGCTCGAGGTGTATGGCAGCAGCGAGAGCGCCGGCGTCGGCTGGCGCAGCGACCCGCGCCAGCCCTATGCCTTGCTGCCGTTCTGGCGGCGGGCGGCCGGCGACACGTTGCTGCGCCTGGCGCCGGACGGTACGCAATTTGACTGCGACTGCCAGGATCAGATCGATTGGCGCGATGAGACGCTGTTTGTCCCGGTGGGGCGGCGTGATCAGGCGGTGCAGGTCGGTGGTGTCAATGTCCACCCGGCGCAAGTGGCGGCGCTGCTGCAGCGCCATCCAGGCGTGGGCCACGCCCATGTGCGCTTGATGCGCCCCGATGAGGGGCAACGGCTGAAGGCGTTCGTGGTGCCGGCGGCGGACTACGATGCCGCCACACTGGTGGCGCAACTGGCGCATTGGGTCAGAGAACACCTGCCGGCGGCGGCGCGGCCGGTATCGTTCACCCTAGGCGCCGCGCTGCCGACCAACCGCCAAGGCAAGCTGACCGACTGGATCATCACCGATGGTCCGCACGCCGATACGCCGTGACCGGTTCGCCTGGTCCATGCTATAACTAACACGATAGGCCGGGTCCGCAGTGATCCGTATAGGAGGCTCAATGACACTGGATGCAGAAATAATGTTTGACCAACCGGATCTCACCGCGCTCCTGGTGAAGATGGACGACGCCACACTCGACACCCTGGGTTTCGGTGTCATCGGCTTCGATATCGAGGACCGGGTGCGCCGCTACAATACGTTCGAGTCGAAGGCGGCCGGATTGGGGATTGAACGGGTCCTGAACCAGAACCTGTTTACGGTGGTGGCGCCGTGCATGAACAATTTTCTGGTGGCGCAGCGCTTTGCCGACGCGCGTGAAACCGGTATGGCGCTCGACGACACCATCAATTATGTGCTGACGCTGCGGATGCGGCCGACCAAGGTCAAACTGCGCCTGTTGTCGGACCCCATGTCCGAGCTCTGCTACGTTCTGGTGCAGCGCATATGAGTGACCTGTTCGAATCCCAGGATGCGCAAGAGTACGAAGCGCTGCTGCAGTTCCTGTACATGGCGCCGGTCGGCCTGGTGCAACTGTCGGCGGACGGCACCATCCTGATGCTCAATCCACTCTCTGCCCAGTTGCTGATGCCACTCAGTAATGACGGCGAATTGACCAATTTGTTCGATGCGCTGGCCTCGGTGGCGCCGGACCTGCGGCTGATGTGCACCGCGTTTCCCGCGCCTTGCGGCCAGATATGCGATGCCACACGCTTGTATCTGCACGCCGATGGCAGCGCCAGTGGGCCACAGGTGCTGTCGCTGAGCATGCTCAAGCTCGATGCCGATCGGCTGATGGCGGTGCTCAGTGATATCACCGTGCAGGACCGGCGCGAGCGGCAACTGCGCAAGACCGATGCCTGGCTGAACGCGATCATGACCAACATTGCCGACTACGCGCTGGTCAGCCTGGACAAGCGTGGCTGCATCGAGTCGTGGAATGAAAGCATTGGCCGTGTCACCGGCCATGCGCCTGCCATCAAGGGCCAGCCGTATGCCATTTTCTACCCGTCCGGCGGCACCACGGAAGAACAGCAACTGGACCGCTTGCGCGAGGCGGACGGCAACGGCTGGACGCTCGATGAAGGGCTGCGGCTACGGGCCGACGGCAGCCAGTTCTGGGGCAGTTCCATGATTTCACCACTGCCCGGGCGCACCGAGGAGGGCGCACAGTCGGTTTCGCTGGGTGACGAGGAACCGGCGTATTGCATGATCATTCGTGACATTTCAGATAAACGCGACGCCAGCGAAAATCTGCGCAAGGCGGCCTATTGCGACCACCTGACCGGCCTGGCCAACCGGCGTGCGTTCTTCGAGGCGGCCGATCTGGAGCTGCTGCGCCGCAAGAGCGCAGCGCGGCCGGTGTCGCTGATCATCCTCGATGCCGACCACTTCAAGGCCATCAACGACCAATACGGGCATCCGGCGGGCGATGTGGTCCTGTGTCAACTGGCCGCGACGATGCGGCAGGTGTGCCGGCAGGTCGATGTGCTGGCGCGCATCGGCGGTGAAGAATTCGCGGTGATCCTGCCCTCGGTGGCGGAGGCCGATGCGGTGGCGGTCGCGCAGCGCTTACTGGCCCAGGTGCAACTGACACCGGCCACCTATGAACAGCACGCGATTGCGTATACCATCAGCATCGGCGTGGCCGTCATGGACGACAGCCTGAATGGATTCGATGGTCTGATGAAGCGCGCCGATCAAGCCATGTATACGGCGAAGCGCCGTGGCCGCAACCAGGTGGTGTGCTGGACTGCTGAATTAGCTGATTTTCCTACACGGTAAAACGGGAGACGCCGATGAGCGGGGAGAATGATAACGCCTATGAGGCGCTGATCCAGTTTTTGTATCGCGCCCCGGTCGCGCTGATACAACTGCAAAAAGACGGCGGGATCGAGATGCTGAACCCGATGGCCTCGCAATTGTTGATGCCGCTGTCGCAGGATGGCGATCTGCTCAATTTTTTCGAGGTGCTGCAGCCGTATGCACCGGAATTGCGGCCCTTGTGTCACAACTTCGACCCGGAGCAGGGCTTGATCTGCGAAGGGATGCGGATCGCCGTGCATGGCCATCAGCCGCAACACACGGACAGTCCCGCGGTGTTGTCATTGGGCCTGCTGAAAGTCGATGGCAACCGCCTGATGGCGGTCTTGCTGGACGCAACCCACGAGGTGGAGCGGGAACAACGGATACTGGCGAGCCGTCTTGCCAGTGCGGCCAGGCTCGATGCGCTGACGCAGTTGCCCAACCGGGCCGGCGCACTGGACTTGCTGCAGAAGATGGTGCGGCGGACACGCGCCGCCAGCGGCGATCATTGCGCGGTGCTGTTCGTCAACTTTGACCGTTTCAAGCAAATTAATGACACCCTGGGCAACGAGGTTGGCGATCAGGTCATCGTGCTGGTGGCGGAACGGCTGCGCACCACGGTGCGCGCCAATAGCCGGCCACCGGGCAAGCGCACCTCGGCGGAGGTGGCGGCCCGGGTTGGCGGTGACGAATTCGCGGTGCTGCTCGATGGCCTCGACGACCAGCGTGTCGTGGCGCGGATTGCCACCCGTTTGCTGGAACGCCTGAGCGAGCCATACCGCATCGGTAACCATGAGCTCACGTGCACCTTCAGTCTCGGTGTGGTGGTGCTCGATGAAGACGTCAGGGACGCCGACGATCTGCTGCGTGACGCGGCGATTGCCATGGCGGTGGCGAAAGCCGAGGGCGGCGACCGGATTGAGTTATTTCGACGGCAGATGCGCGACGACGCACTGTTGCGTGGCGGCCTGGAAAGCGATCTGCGGCATGCGATCGAGCGGGGCGAACTTTATACCGTGTATCAGCCGGTGGTTGGCCTGCTCGCGGGCGGGAAATTTGCCCCGGCAGCGGGTGTCGAAGCGCTGATCCGGTGGCGCCATCCGGTGCGAGGGGTGGTCGGGCCGGTCGAGTTCATCGGCATCGCCGAGGATTGTGGCCTGATCGGCGCCATCGGTGAATACGTGCTGGACATGGCCTGCCGCGACTTTGTCCGCTGGCGGCAGCACTTGGGAGCGCGCGCGCCGCAGTTGCTGGCGGTCAATCTATCACGAGCACAACTGAGCCAGGAAGGCTTGTGCCACAAGGTGAGCGCGATTCTGGCCGCCAGCGGCATGGCGCCGGAACAATTGCAGTTGGAAATTACCGAGAGTCTGGCGGCGCAAGGCAAAGACATCCAGCAACAGTTACTGCGCCTGAAAGCGCTGGGGGTCAAGCTGGCCCTGGATGATTTCGGCACCGGATACTCTTCGCTGTCGAGCCTGCATTTGTTGCCAGTCGATACCGTCAAAATCGACCGTTCCTTTGTGACGCTGGCCGGCACCAGCCGCCATCATGAAGTGTTGATCGAAGCCACGGTGAAAGTGGCGCGCAGCCTGGGCATGAACACGGTCGCCGAAGGCATCGAGACGGCCGAACAAGCGGCCGTGGTGTACGCCCAAGGGTGCGACAAGGGCCAGGGCTATCTGTATAGCCGGCCGATCAGCGCCGCCGCCATCGAGGAATGGTTGAGTGAAAGGACTGGCGGATAAGTTCAGGCGGGCGCCAGTGCGACGCGGTTGCGTCCCGCTTCCTTGGCGCGGTACAGCGCCGCATCGGCCGCCGACAGCATGGCGGCAATGTCGTTTTCAATCCGGGGCGCGCAGCACGCGCCAATGCTGACGGTATTGCGCACCTGCCGGCCATCGGCCAGGCTGATGGTGTGGTCGGCAAAGGCGTCGCAGATACGCTGCGCGATGGCTTGCGCATCGGCGGCGCCACAGCCGGGCAACAGCACGGCGAACTCCTCGCCGCCGAGACGCCCCAGCACATCACCACTGCGCAGGCACGCTTGCACCACTGCGGCAAAGCCGACCAGCACCTGGTCGCCGCCATCATGGCCATAGGTGTCATTGACCTTTTTAAAATGGTCGATATCCATCATCAGCACGGCGACGGGGCGGCGCAGCAATTGCGGCGTCGCCAGCAAGGCGTCGGCTTGCGCCAGGAAGCCGCTGCGGTTCAGCACATGGGTCAAAAAATCATGCGAGGCCGCGTGCTGCAGGCGCTCCAGTAGTTCATTGCGCGCCATCATCACGCTGGCCACCGTCAGCGGCGCCAGCGCCGTCAGGGACAGGCCGACCCGCAGCGACATCACCGCCAGCGGCGATTCCACGCTGGCGCCAATGTGCAGCACGCCGCTGGCAATCGCCAGCAGCGTCCACATGCAAAAGAACAGCGTGATGCCGGAGGTGGCGAACAGGCTGTACGTCAGTGCACACCACAGCATGGCCGGCACCGCATACAGGATGGCGCCGGGACCGCCCCACTGCACGCCCAGCCCGAGGCTGACGGCAAAGGCCAGCAAGGGTGCGAAGTGATCGAGGCGCAGGTGTCGCCAAGTCGGCCAGTCGGCGCGGCGGCGGTGGTCTTTCATCCAGCGGCGCAGGTCCGGCATGGTCAGCAGCACTGGCAGGATACCGATGTAACTGACCAGCTCCGAGCAAAACCAGAACGCAAAGCCATAGGCATGACTACCGCCAAACAGCACCGGATTCACGAAGATGCCGGCGGCGCCGGAGGCGGTGGCGGCGCCCAGCACGCCCAGCACGAAGCGCGGC
Organism: Burkholderiaceae bacterium; assembly: GCA_019751755.1. Classification (GTDB taxonomy): domain Bacteria; phylum Pseudomonadota; class Gammaproteobacteria; order Burkholderiales; family Burkholderiaceae_D; genus Rugamonas. The sequence continues at coordinate 11,370 of JAIENA010000508.1, forward strand.
ATGGCGCGCGGGTGGCGCAAGCTGCGGTAAGCCTCGGGCATGCGGGAAAAAATCAGGTAGCCGGTGATCACGCCGGGCAGGTTGGTGCTGGTCAGCAGCACACCCTTGAGCAGCGAATGGGGCATCACCAGGTCCGACAGCAGGTAGCCGGTAACGGCGGCCATCCAGTCGCGCCAGTTGGGTGGGCGGCCACGGCGCAGCAGGATGCCGAGCAGCATGGCGTTGGTCGGCCAATACGCCGCCAGCACACCGGGTGGCGAGGTCAGGATGCCGAAGATCGAGCACAGGTAGACCGCCGCGCCGACCAGCAGCGCGTCCCGGAACTTGTCGCCGGATGAGGGCTGCGCATCGCGCGCAACCGGGGTATCGGTCATAAAGGGTCTCCAGCCTGTCGAAGCATTGTCCCGCCCTTGATAGACCAAGTCAATCGAAGCAGGGCAGCCTGTAGCAGGAAGGAGAGGGGCCATCCGTCCGGTGCGCACGCTGGCGCAGCCGGACGGACGGCAGCGCTGCTTACATCGGCGCCAGCGTCATTGGTTTGATGCGCTGCACCAGTTCCTTACCCTTGCGGGCGCGCTTGCCGAAGTGCGGTGCCAGCACGTTGCCGGACATTTCCAGCGCGCGTGGTTTGGCCGCCATGGTGCCGTGCACGATCACGCCTTTTTGTGTGATGGCCTGAGCCGAGACCAGTTGCTCTTTTGCTTCCAGTTCGATCATGGTCACGCCACGGCCGCCATTGGTCAGCACTTTCATTTCCGCCAGGCCGAACACCAGCAGGCGGCCATTGCCGGACAACGCCGCCACGGCGCTGGCATCCTTGCCGATGATCGACGGTGGCAGTGGCAGGTCGCCTTCGTCCAGCGTCATGAAGGCCTTGCCGCCTTTCTGGCGGCTGACCATGTCGGCCGCCTTGGCGATGAAGCCAAAGCCAGCGGTCGACGACAGCATCAACTGGGTATCCGGTGGGCCGGCAAAGTAATGCTTGATGCGGGCGCCGCCCGACAGGTCGACCAGGGTGGTGATCGGCACACCGTCGCCACGCGCGTTCGGCAGCGCCGCCACCGGCACCGAATACACCTTGCCGTTGTCGCCAAAGCCGAGCAAGGTATCGACCGTGCGGCACTCGAAGGCGTCATGCAGCGAGTCGCCCACCTTGAAGGTGAATTGCGACTTGTCGTGGCCGACGCCGGTGCGGGCGCGCACCCAGCCTTTTTCGGAAATGATGACGGTGACCGGTTCGTCCACCACTTTCTGTTCCGCGCTGGCTTTCTGCGCTTCTTCGATCAGGGTGCGGCGCGCGTCGCCAAAGGCCTTGGCATCGGCTTCGATTTCGCGGATCACCAGGCGTTTCATTGACGACGGGTTTTCCAGCAGGTCTTGCAGCGACTGGCGCTCCTTGCGCAACTCCGCCAGTTCTTGCTCGATCTTGATCGCTTCCAGGCGTGCCAACTGGCGCAAGCGGATTTCCAGGATGTCTTCGGCCTGGATCGGCGACAGCTTGAAGCGTTCGATCAGCGCCGCCTTCGGTTCGTCCGAATTGCGGATGATGGCGATCACCTCATCGATGTTCAGCAGGACGATTTCCCGGCCTTCCATGATGTGGATGCGGTCTTCGACCTTTTTCAGGCGGTGCTGGGTGCGGCGGGTGACGGTCTCGAAGCGGAAACCGATCCACTCGGACAGGATTTCCGAGATGCCTTTCTGGCGCGGACGGCCATCGGCGCCGATCATCACCAGATTGATCGATGCCGACGATTCCAGCGACGTATGCGCCAGCAACAGCATCATGAATTCGTCTTTGTCCTGGTTCTTCGACTTCGGTTCGAACACCAGGCGCACCGGCGCGGCGCGGCCCGATTCGTCGCGGATGGTGTCGAGCGCGCCGAGGATCAGCTGCTTCGACGCCAGTTGTTCAGGGGTCAGTGCTTTCTTGCCCAGCTTGACCTTCGGATTGGTCAGTTCTTCGATTTCTTCCAGCACTTTTTGCGACGAGGTGCCCGGCGGCAGCTCATGCACCACCGCTTGCCACTGGCCGCGCGCCAGTTCTTCAATCTTCCAGCGCGCCCGTACTTTCATCGAGCCACGGCCGGTGGCGTACATGTCGTGGATGTGCGCCGACGGCGTAATGATCTGGCCACCGCCCGGGAAGTCCGGACCCGGCACCATCGCCATCAATTCGGTGTGCGTGATCTTCGGATTCCGGATCATCGCGACCGCCGCTTGCGCTACTTCGGTCAGGTTGTGCGACGGGATTTCCGTCGCCAGACCCACGGCGATACCGGAGGCGCCGTTCAACAGCACCATCGGCAGGCGCGCCGGCAGCAGCGTCGGCTCTTCGTACGAACCATCGTAGTTCGGCCCGAAGTCCACCGTGCCCTGGTCGATTTCATCCATCAGCAGGCGCGCGATCGGCGTCAAACGGGCTTCCGTGTAGCGCATCGCGGCGGCGCCGTCGCCATCGCGGGAACCGAAGTTGCCCTGGCCATCGATCAGCGGATAACGCAGCGAGAAGTCTTGTGCCATGCGCACCAGCGCGTCGTACACCGACTGGTCGCCGTGCGGGTGCAGCTTACCCAGCACGTCGCCCACCACGGCGGCCGATTTGCGCGGCTTGGCGGTCGAGCCCAAGCCCAGTTCATTCATCGTATACAGGATGCGGCGCTGCACCGGCTTCTGGCCATCACACACGTCCGGCAGCGCGCGGCCCTTGACCACGGAGATCGCGTAATCGAGGTAGGCGCGTTCGGCAAAGGTCGACAGGGTCAGCGTTTCGCCGCCATCGCCACCGTCGCCACCGACAACATCGCCGCCATGGCCGTCGTTGCCGTTGCCGTTGTTGCCGTCATTGTCGCCGGTATCCTGAGGCGGCACTTGTTCGAAAAGGTTAGCTTGAGTCATATCTGTATCAGTTCAATGTAGGCCGGATTAGCGCAGCGGAATCCGGCGGATGCGTGCGTCTTCGCGGCGCCAGCAGTGGCGGATGACGCGCTGCGCGCTAATCCGCCCTACGTCCAGGTTGGTTCACCTTAAATATCGGCTTCCACTTCATTGCCGTGTTCTTCAATCCATGCGCGGCGGGCGGCGGCTTCGCCTTTACCCATCAGCATGTTGAAGCGGGCCGACGACGCACTGTGATCGAAGTCGCCCAGCGCCACCGGCAGCAGGCGGCGGGTGTCGGGATTCATGGTGGTCTCCCACAATTGTTCCGCATTCATCTCGCCCAGGCCCTTGAAGCGGGAAATCGACCAGCTGCCAGGCTTCAAGCCATCCTTGCGTAACTTGTCTTCGATCGCCAGCAATTCACCGTCGTCCAGCGCATACAGCTTCTGGATCGGTTTCTTGCCGCGCGCCGGCGCATCGACGCGGAACAACGGCGGACGCGCCACGCAGATATGGCCCTTCTGGATCAGCGCCGGGAAGTGGCGGAAGAACAGCGTCAGCAGCAGTACCTGGATGTGCGAGCCATCCACGTCCGCATCGGAGAGGATGCAGATTTTGCCGTAGCGCAGGCCGGACAAGTCAGGCTGGTCGCCATAGTGGTGCGGATCGACACCGATCGCCACCGCGATATCGTGGATTTCATTGTTGGCGAACAGGCGGTCTTTATCCGTTTCCCACGAGTTCAGCACCTTGCCGCGCAGCGGCAGAATGGCCTGGAATTCCTTGTCGCGGCCCATCTTGGCCGAACCGCCCGCCGAGTCACCCTCGACCAGGAACAATTCGGTGCGCGTCACGTCGGTCGATTCGCAATCGGTCAACTTGCCCGGCAACACGGCCACGCCGGACGATTTTTTCTTTTCGACTTTTTGCAGCGAGCGCAAGCGCGATTGGGCCTGCTTGATGACCAGTTCCGCCAGCTTCTTGCCGTAGTCGATGTGCTGGTTCAGCCACAGTTCCAGCGGCGGCTTGGAAAAGGTCGACACCAGGCGCACCGCGTCGCGCGAGTTCAGGCGCTCCTTGATCTGGCCCTGGAATTGCGGGTCCAGCACCTTGGCCGACAGCACGAACGAAGTCCGCGCAAACACGTCTTCCGGCAACAGCTTGACGCCCTTCGGCAGCAGCGAGTGCAGTTCCACGAAGTTTTTCACGGCGCCGAACAAGCCGTCGCGCAAGCCCGATTCGTGGGTGCCGCCATTCGGTGTCGGAATCAGGTTCACATACGACTCGCGCACCACCGCGCCTTCCTCGGTCCACGCCACCACCCACGCGGCGCCTTCGCCTTCGGCAAAGCCTTCCGCATCGGGGCCGGCAAATTGCGCGCCTTCGAACATCGGGATCAGGGTTTCACCGCCGTTGGTGGTTTGCGCCAGCGCCTCGACCAGGTAGCCGCGCAGGCCGTCGTCGTATTTCCATACTTGCGAATCACCGGTTTTGGCGTTGGCCAGCGTGACCGTCACGCCCGGCAACAGCACGGCCTTCGAGCGCAGCAGGCGTTGCAGTTCGACTTGCGAAATCACCGACGAATCAAAGTATTTCGGGTCCGGCCACGCGGTGACGCGGGTGCCGGATTTCTTGCCGTCGCGCGGCGCCGGCACCGAGTGCAGTGGTTCGACCAGGTCGCCGTTTTCAAAGGCGAGGGTGTGGTAACCGTTGCCATTGTCGTCCTTGCGCCACACATTGATTTCCAGGCGTTTCGACAGCGCATTGGTGACGGACACGCCGACCCCGTGCAAGCCGCCGGAAAACGCATAGGCGCCGCCCGAACCCTTGTCGAATTTGCCGCCCGCGTGCAGGCGGGTGAACACGATTTCCACCGTCGGCACATTTTCTTCCGGGTGCAGACCGACGGGAATGCCCCGGCCGTCATCTTCCACGGTAATGCTGCCGTCCGCATTTTGCGTGACGATAATATTTTTGCAATGGCCGCCCAATGCCTCGTCCGAGGCATTGTCGATCACCTCCTGGATGATGTGCAGCGGGTTCTCCGTGCGGGTATACATGCCGGGCCGTTGTTTAACGGGCTCCAGGCCTTTAAGGACGCGGATGGATGATTCGCTGTAGTCGGAAACTGGTTTTTTAGTGGCCATACGGTTCGAAGGTGCTGTTCAGGCAAAACGCTGTGATTATATACAGTATTTTTACTCCGTCACGGCGTTTTTGCGCGGAGTGGCGCGGGATTGCGCGGCGCAGCCGGTGTGGGAGCTTGCGCATTCTATCCGCAACGGGCGGCGGCGGCTGAAAATTGCCATCCGCAAGTGGGTGGGCCGTGCCGGCAACTGTGGTTAAATGGGGAAAAAATATTGCCGATCCACCGATGAAACAAGACAAATTTCCCTTTGCGGTACGGCTGGCGGGCTTTCCTTCGGACGCCGCGCGGGCGCTGGAAATGGACTTGCTGGCCGCACCGGCGCATGGGCCGGCCTATTTTTGCCTGTCCGAGCATAGTTTGCAAGCGCCGGATCTGGTGCTGGCGCATGGCCCGGACTTGAAAGCCATGGCCTTGCTGGCCGCGATGGCGAGCATGCCGGGGGAACGCGAGGCGCATCCGGCGCTGGTGCTGGGGCAGCCGGCCGTGCCGCTGCCATACCCGGTGTTACCGTTGCCGTTTGATCGCAAAGCCTTCCATGTCAAACTGGCGCTGCTGGTGGCGCGCCGCGCCGATGCGCTGGCGCGGCTGGCGGGCGCCGGTTTGCCGCCGGCGCCGGAACGGCGCCGCAGCCAGCGGCTCGATTTTGACCTGACCGATCCCGCCGAATATGCCGCGATGCGGGGCCCGTCGCGCCGTGGCGCGGTGCTGGTGGCCGATGGTGGCGTGCGCTTGTACCAGCAGGTGCTGGGCCTGATGCGGCCCTATGGCATTGCCGTTCCCACCGCTATTGATCAGGCCTCCGCGCTGGCCGCGTGTGACGGCGGCAAGGTCTCGGTGGCGCTGGTCAATGCGGCGCTGCCGGGCTGCGATCCGTATGCCTTGTGCGCCGCCTTGCGCGCCAATGCGGACGGGCCGCCGCCGGCCGTGGTGCTGCTGGTGGAACCGCCGTTCAGTTATGACACGGAACGGGCCCGCGCGGCCGGTGTCGAAGGACTGTTGGACAAGCCGGTGGCGGACGCCACCTTGAAGGCTGTGCTGAAACGGTTGATGCACATCGCGTAGAGGATCTGAATTAATCGGCAGCTGGCCCGCTCGGCATGCGGTAGGGCGGGGCTCGGCGCCCCCATTGCAATCCGCCGTGCCAGCGCCGCGTCACAGCTTGCCGGATGACGCGCTGTGCGCTAATCCGGCCTACGGAATTTGCCATGCCAGTGGCGCCAGGTTAAGGCGGACTCGCGTAGATCGTTAATCCCGCCGCGTAATAGCGTTCGCGGCTGCCTGATCCCGCTTTGACGCCCCACTCGATATCGAGATCCATGTGGCCCGGCAGCAGCGCATAACGCACCCCCAGTTGGCGCCAGGCGCCGCCGCCACGGATGCCGAAGGCTTCCACGGTCAGCGCCACCCTCTGCCCAAGCGCCGCCTCCAGTGCCGTGGCCCAGGTCGCGGCGGGCTGGCCCAGGCGTTCGCGGCGCCAGCCAAAGTTGGTATGCCATTGCAGGCGGTCGCCCCGCAAGTCGACCGTCAGCGGCAGATTGAGCGACCAGGTGCCGGCCAGGCCACGCGCCGGTTCAAATTCGTCGGCGATGGCCAGGCCCAGTCGCCACCAGCCCCCCTCGGGTGCGGCCAACACGGTTTTCGCCTGCAGTAGTGCCAGATTGGTCCGGTCGCCGCTGCCACCGCGCCGGTGCAGCCGGGCCGCGCCGGCGCCCACTTCCCAGTCTTCCAAGACATGGCAGGCGGGAACCACCCAGTAATGGTTATGGCGGGGATCGTGCTGCACCCAGGTCTCCAGTTGGCACTGGCCGGGGTCGAGCACCGCGGCATCGTCGGTGACCAGTGGACGGGCGGCCCATGCAGCTGGGACGGTGCCGCAGCACAGGGCCAGGCACCCACTCAAGGTATAACGTTTTATCAACGGTCGGCGTCCGTTCATGCATGGCTCCTTGTGCCCACGGCAATGGAGCTAGTATAACGAGACCGGGAGTGTTCATTGCAAGTTTTAGCGCGCGTTGGTTGTTAGCCCAGTTCCCCCGCTTCACCCTTCAGCGCAAACAAATCCACCTTCAGCGCTTTCATGCCGTCCGGTGCATACAGCGCCAGTGCCTGTGCTTTGAGCATGGTGTCGTACAGGGGATTGCGGTGGTCGAACGTGAAGTAATAGGTGTTGGGCCGGATCGGCACGTCGTGCGGCACTTGCGCCATATGCGTCAGCGGGATGCCGGGCAGCGCCATGCCGACCATGCGTTCGACATCGTCCGGGGCGCCGCACTTGAAACGCAGCGGCACCGCCGCCACCAGTTCCAGTGCCGGCATGTCGGCGCTGACGGCGACACACAGGGCGGTGTGGCGGTCGACCTGGGCCGGGTCGAGCCGGGTGCGGTAGCGGCCCGGCCGGTCGGGATCGGGCGGCAGCGCAATCGTGAAATAGCGCGACGACAGCACGGTGTCGGCCAGGTCGCGGATCATGGTTGCCAGCCGCGCGAAGCCGGGGCCGGCGTCGGCATGGCGGTAGGCCGGTAAATCGGTCAGCGCATAGCGGGTGGAAAACGACATCAGCCCGCCGGCCAGCGTCGTCATCCGTTCAAACAGCGTTTCCGGATGATGCAGGCCGTGGCGCGCGCAATGCACCAGCGCGGCGCCGCTGGTGCTGATGGCGTTGAGCATCAGGTACGACGTGATGTCGCCGCTGTGGAACGACACCACGTCCTTGGCGGGCTGGCGGTGGCGCTCGTGCAGCGTATCGACTTTCGCCTGTAGCTTGTCGACCAGGCCGTCGAGCAGGTGTCGCAAGCCGGTGGCGGCCACGCTCACGGCGGGCGGAATGAAGGCGGGGTCGATGTCGAAACCGCCGGTGGCCAGGCGGCGGATGCGGATCACGGGCAAGCTGATGGCGCCATCGCCCATGTCTTGTTGCGGCACCAGCCGGATGGTTTTGCGCAAATAGACCAGTTGTTCCGGCAGGGCGCCCGCATACAAGTCCAGTGTTTCCTGTGGGTGGCGCTGGTAGCGCACCGACGACGGCGCGCCTTCGCGCAGTGGCTGCAGCGCGTTGCCGCCGTGCGCCTGCAGCGCCGGCAGCAGCGCGCAAATGGTGAAGCTTTGCTCGTCCGGCGCCAGCTTGCCCAGGTTTAACGGCGGCGGCAGCGCATCGGCGCCCGGCGCGTCATAGCAGGCGCCATCCGGGAAGACCAGCGACAATATTTCCGCTTTTAACATGCCGTTGCGCAGGCTTTCATCGTTCCATTGCGCGGCGCGGATGCCCCACAGGTTCGGTTGCAGCATGGCGGCCATGTGTTGCCGGTGCGCGTCATGGTAGCGGTCCTGTTGCTGAAAATGCAGCGGACCCAACTGCACGCCTTCGGCCCATAAAACTTTTAATGGCAGGCTCATCGTACGCTCCTGGTGGCGGTGGAACCTGCAGCTTGCCGTGTGGCACCTGTCTACACTTTGCGTCAGCGCAAGGGATTGCTGGGCTGCAATCATTCTTCGGGGAATTTGCTTTCGCGCAAATTGCTCCAAGGACAGACGGCAATAATGGTCCCTCCACAGACGGAGGTGCGATGGAGCAATTGCTACCGTACTATGAGCGCGAGCTGATCATGTTACGTCGCCATGCCAACCAGTTCGCCGCGCGCTACCCCAAAGTGGCGGCGCAACTCGCGCTCGATGGCGAGCAGAGCGCGGACCCGCAGACCGAGCGCCTGATTCAATCGGTGGCGCTGCTGGCGGCGCGCGTGGCCAAACGCATCGATGATGGCCACGCACACGTGACGCAAGCGCTGCTGGAATTGCTGCTCCCGCACTATTTGCAGCCATTTCCCTCCTGCGCGATAGCGCAATTGGAAAGCGGCGAGGGCGCACCGCGCGGTGCGGCATTGGACTCGGCGCCGGTGGATGGCGTGCGCTGCACGTTTCGCACCGTCTATCCGGTCGACGCCAATGTCGCGCAGGTCGTGGCGCTCGACTTCGATCCGTTGATCGCGGCGCCGCCTTTTGTCGCATTGCCGCCGGATGCGTGCGCCGCGCTGCGGATTCAATTGCATGCGCCTGGCGTGGACACCATGCGGCTGTATATCGATGGTGAAGCGCCGCTGTGCGCGGCGTTGCGCGATGCGCTGTGCCTGCAGGCGCGGTGCGCCTGGCTCGAAGCGGACAGCGATTGGTTTGCATTGCCGGCGCTACCGCTGTCGCCGGCGGGCTTTGCCGAGCATGAGACGCTACTGCCTTGTGACGGCCGCTCGCATCCCGCGCAGCGCCTGTTGACCGAATACTTTGCCTTTTCGACGAAATTCAACTTTGTCGATATCGACGTGGCGGCGCTGCGCGCGGTCGCGCCCGTGGAAGGGGAAACCTATGTGCTGCATGTGGCCCTGGCCGGGGCCGGCCCGGCGTCGCATGCCGCGCGCATGTTGCGCCATGTGTCGGCCTCGAACCTGTTGGCCGGCTGTACACCGCTGGTGAATCTGTTTGAACGACCGGGGGAGCCGGTCAGCATCACGCATGAGGAACTCGACTACGCGGTGCTGGCGCATGCGGAGGATCCGGCCGCATATGAAGTGTTGTCGGTCACTAGCGTCCACGCGACCCTGGGGCAGGGGGAACATGGCAAGGTGCAGGAATTCCGTCCGTTTTATTCGCTGCGCCACGGCGAGCCAAGCGAGGGATGCTATTGGATGCTGCGCACCGACGAATGGCTGGCGTCGTCCAGTCCCGGCTATGAAAAGCGGCTGTCGCTGGTGGACGCTAAGCGGCAATTGCTGGCGCTGGAGCCGGGCACCTTGTCGTTGCGGCTCACCTGCAGCAACCGGGATTTGCCCACCCAATTGCGCGATGAGCATGTACAGGGCGATGGTGTCGCCATGTATTGCGTCCGCATGCCGTCGCCATCGTTACGGCCGCCATCGGGCGCCGGCTTGCATTGGCGCATGGTATCGCACCTGGCGCTGAACCAGCACGCGCTGGCGCCGCAAGGCGTACAAGCGCTGCGGGAAATGCTGGCGTTGTATGACGTGCGCCAGGACGCGATTTCGCAGCGCCAAATCGCCGGTGTCAAGGCTTTAAGCCAGGCCCCCACCACCGCCTGGCTACGCCACGTGCATGGCGCATCGCTGGCCCATGGCGTCGAAGTGCGCCTCACGTTGGATGAGGAAGCCTATGCGGGCAGTGGCATCAGCCTGTTTATCGACGTGCTGGATCATTTTTTCGGACTGTATGTGCAGGTCAACAGCTTCGTCGAGTTGGTGGCCCTGTCGGCCCGCACAGGAAAGGAGCTCAAACGATGCCCACTTCGCAGCGGCTACGCCAGCCTGGTGTGATCCGGCGTTTGCAGGACGAACCATGGCGTTTCAATTTTGCCCAAGTGCTGCGGCTGTTGCTGCGCTGGCTGTCGGAACAGGGGATATCGCATGACGAGGCGTATGCGCAGGTACTGACGTTCCACAACAGCCTGTCGCTGGCGTTTCCCGCCAGCGAGCTGGTCGGGGTGGCGATTGCCGATGGCGGGGACGCGGCGCCGCGCATCGCGCTGACGCCCGCCTTTATCGGTTTGCTGGGCGTGACGGGGGCGTTGCCATTGCACGATACCCAGCATATCGCCGACCTGCCGCCAGGCGAGCAGCGCGACGGTGCCTGCGCGTTTATCGATTTGCTGTCGGAGCGCCTGGTGGCGCTGTACTGCCAGGCTGGAGCGCTGTGCCAGCTGGAACATGGCTTGGCCACCGGCGGGCGGGATGATTTGCTGCGGTTGCTGTTGGACTTGTCCGGCGCGCAGCCCATACCGGACCATCCCTACGACCACGTGGCGGCGTATTACGCGGGCTTGCTGCGCACGCGGCCGGTCAGCGCGGCGGCCATTGCACAAATATTGAGCGGTTACTTCGATGTGCCGATCGCGTGTGAACAGTTTGCCGGCGGCTGGGAGCGTGTGCCGCCGGCGCGCCGCTCAATCCTCGGCACCCGTCCCGTGCTGGGCCGCGGAGCGATGCTGGGCGCCCGCTTATTCCGGCCGGAGCGGGGCGTGCGGCTCGATATCGGTCCGTTGGACGCCACCCGGTTTGATCGTTTCCTGCCGGGCGCCGATGCGTCGCTGGCGTTGGCCGAGCTGTTGCGGCTGTGCGCCGCGCCGCCATTGACGTTTGAAGTCAGGCTGTTGCTGGCGCCCGAGGCGATCCGCCCCTGGGTATTGGGACCGCCGGGGCAACGGCGCCGGCTGGGCTGGGACACGTTTCTGCCGGACCGCAACGGCCGGGTGGAACGGGCGGAAGTGAGGTATCTGCTGCCGTTGCAGCGTGAGGAGGGGTGAGATGGATGGTGCAATGAATGGGGCAAATTCGTGGATCCAGTCGGTACTGGACGGCGACAGCCAGCACGGCCGCTTGCTGACGATGGATTTCCCCCGTGGCGGCGGGCCGGAATATGGGGTGTTGTTGGTCAAT
>JAIENA010000354.1 GCA_019751755.1 Burkholderiaceae bacterium
GGGTGCGCTGAAAGGAATCGCTATGGACTACGCCACGCTTGCCCTGTTTATCCCTGCCTGCTTCGCGCTCAACATGGCGCCGGGGCCGAATAATTTGCTGTCGATCAGTAACGCCACGCGTTATGGTTTTCAGTGCGCCTGTCTGGCGGGCGCCGGACGCTTGCTGGCGTTTGCCGGCATGATTGCGCTGGCGTCGGCTGGGTTGGCCGTGGTGCTGCATACGTCCGAAGTGCTGTTTTATGTGATCAAGACGGCGGGGGCCGCGTACCTGCTGTACCTGGCGTTCCAGCTGTGGCGTGCGGCGCCGGGCGGGGCGGTTGATGCGGCGGCACCGCAGGTGTCGCTGTGGCAGTTGGCGCGGCAGGAGTTCCTGGTTGCGGCCGGCAACCCGAAAGCGATCCTGATCTTCACCGCCTTCCTGCCGCAATTTGTCGATCCGGTGCAGCCGATGACGATGCAATTCACCGTGCTCGGCGTGTTGTTCCTGGTACTGGAAATGGCGGCCATCGCCATGTACGCGTGGATGGGGACGAAGCTGCGGCGCTGGTTTGCCCAGCCGCGCGGCAAGCGTATTTTTAACCGCGCCTGCGCGGGATTGCTGGCGTCGGCCGGGATTGGATTGATGCTGTCGCGCCGCGTGTGATCGCGGCAAGCGCCTGCGCAATGCACAAGCCCGGCGCGGGGCCGGGCTTGCTGTCGGACCGGCTATGTGCCGGGTTGGTGGCTTCGTGGCTTAGCGGCGCACCACCGTCTGGTTGGTTTCCTTGACCAGGTCGCCATTGGCGAAGCCTGGATCCTTGTCAAATACGAAGTCGTTTTGCGTGCCGTTATCGAACTGCACTTTGACGTGCCACTGCTTGGTGGTCTTCATGTGTTCTTCGACCTTGTTGCCGGCATAGGCGCCGCCGGCCGCGCCGGCAATGGTGGCCAGCTTCCTGCCAGTGCCGCCGCCGACCTGGTTGCCCAGCAGGGCGCCCGCCACGCCGCCGGCAATCACGCCGACGGCGCTGCCTTCGCCTTTTTTCTCGGCCACGTTGACCGCGACCACGCGGCCGCATTCATTGCAGGCCACGGCTTTCGGGTTGGCGCTGCTCAGGTGGGACTTGGCGGCGGCCAGCGCCTTGTCGTATTCGCTCTTGGCGTCGCGCTGGCACTGCATGCGCGCGCCGGAATCTTTTTCGTCGGCGCACAGCTTTTTATCTTCCGCGTAGCGCGCGGCGGCTTTCTTGGTGTCCGCCGCGTACGCTTCCTTGGCGGTGGGCTGGGCCAACGCGCCGGCGGACAGGCCGGCCAGCATCAGCGACAGGGTGATCGTGCGAATTTTCATGGTTCTTCTCCGGTAACTGGTGGTCAATCCAGTATAGCGCCACCGAATAGCGCCAAGGAAATTGAATGCCTACCAATTGCTACCGTGCACATAAGACTCAACCGTAAGCGCCGCCCGTGTACAGCAAATCGAACAGGCGCGCAATCGTCGCGATCAGGCTGGTGGCGCCCACCATCATGGTGGTCACCAGCAGCACCGCCAGTGGCCAGCGCGCTGCCGACTGTAGGCCCGATTGCGGGTTGTAGCGCGCGTCCCACTTGTCGTCCGGGGTCAGTCCCAGCACCAGCGCTTCCAGGAAGCCAATCAGCACGGAAACGATCAGTGGCAGCAGCTTGAAGTAATGGTCCGCCTGCGGCGCTGCCGCCATGACGATGCCGACGCCGGCAATGCTGGCCGTGTGCAGCAAGCCGCCCATGTCGCCAAACCCCTTCAGGTAATAGCGGTGGGCGCCAGTGCCGCCCAGCAGGAAAGCCAGCAGGGTGGCGAAAGTCTTGTTCTTGTGTGGAGCGGACATAATTTGGGCTGAATGGTGCCTGATACCGCAGGTGTCAGGTACCAGTGACTATGGAAAACCGCAGTATCGGCCAAAACGCGCCCGTGGCACAGCATTTTTTCGTTATAAATACTTGTCCTTGCGTTCATAGTAGGGGATAATCTTTGATTGCCCCAAACCCATCCTTGTCAACATCAGCTTGATGCACGGAGAGAAAGCACGCTATAATTTGCGGCTTTTTCCGTCTCAGCACATTTTTTGGAAATATTATGGTCGTTATTCGTTTAGCTCGTGGTGGCGCCAAAAAGCGCCCGTTCTACAACATCGTTGCAACCGATTCGCGCAACCGTCGCGACGGCCGCTTCATCGAGCGCGTTGGTTTCTACAACCCAATGGCTTCCGGCGCTGCTGAAGGCTTCCGCATCACCGAAGACCGTCTGGCACACTGGATCAGCGTTGGCGCGCAACTGTCGCCAGCCGTGGCACGCCTGGTTGCGTCCAACAAAAAAGCAGCTTAATACTGCTTGACCGGTTTGGCTGACGTGAAGGCATCCGGGGTGCAAGTCCCCGACGACCTGGTGCAAGTAGGCTTTGTCTACGGCGCCTATGGTATCACTGGCGGAATCCGGGTACGCCCGTTTTCCGAAGAGGCGGATGCCTTGCTGCACGCCAAAACCTGGTGGCTGGATAAACCCAGCCTGCATGAGGTCGACGTGCGCCGCGCCAAGTTGCATGGCGGCGACGTCGTCACCACGATCGTGGAGAGTAGCGACCGCAATGCTGCGGAAGCGCTGAAAGGCGCGGCCGTCTACATCCGCCGCTCGGATTTCCCGGTCCTGGACAATCAAGACGAATTTTACTGGTCCGATCTGATCGGACTGGCGGTGGAAAACCTGCAAGGCGAAAGCCTGGGTGTCGTCGCCGACATGATGAGCAATGGCCCGCAGTCGATACTGCGCGTCGCGCCAGTTGTGCCGGAGGGCGAAACCGCGCCGGAGCGCCTGATTCCGTTTGTCGACCAGTTCATCATCAAGGTGGACCAGGACGCCAAGAAAATCACGGTGGACTGGGGCCTGGATTACTAACTGGAGCAGCGATGCAGTTTGATGTTGTAACGCTGTTCCCGGAAATGTTCGCTGCGCTGACGCAATCGGGTGTTACCCGCCGCGCGCACGAGCAGGGCAAGTGGAGCCTGTCGCTGTGGAATCCGCGGGATTTCACCACCGACAATCACCGCACCGTGGATGACCGCCCCTATGGCGGCGGCCCCGGCATGGTGATGCTGGCCAAGCCGCTGGAGTTGACCATCGCTGCCGCGAAGCAGCGCCAGGTTGATGCCGGGCTGCCGGTGCCCCGCGTGGTGTTCATGTCGCCGCAAGGCAAGCCGCTGACGCACGAAAAAGTGTTGCAGCTGAAAGCCGAGCCGGGCCTGGTGGTGCTGTGTGGCCGCTACGAAGCGGTGGATCAGCGCCTGCTGGACCGTTGCGTCGATGAGGAAATCAGCCTGGGCGACTTCGTGTTGTCCGGCGGTGAATTGCCGGCCATGGCGCTGATGGATGCCGTGGTGCGCCTGATTCCGGGGGTGTTGAACACCGATGCCTCCGCCGTTGAAGATAGTTTCGTCAACGGCTTGCTCGATTCGCCGCATTACACGCGGCCGGAAACCTATGACGGCGAGGCCGTGCCGCCCGTGCTGTTGGGCGGCAACCATGCCGAGATCACCAAGTGGCGCCGCCAGCGTATGCTGGAGGCCACCAGCCGGAAACGGCCGGACTTGCTGGTCAAAGCGCGCGAAGATGGTTTGCTCACGCGCCAGGATGAAAAATTTTTGGCGGATTTAGCAAAATCCGCCGTGCAGTAAGACTGCAGGCATGTTGCCTGCTTGTTTAACCCCATCCTCTACCGGCGATGTGCGTGCCAGCAAGATGGTTATTGGAGTCATTAAATGAACCTGATTCAACAACTCGAGCAAGAAGAAATCGCTCGCCTGGGCAAAAACATCCCTGATTTTGCTCCTGGTGACACCGTGGTCGTTAACGTGAACGTAGTCGAAGGCACCCGCAAGCGCGCCCAGGCTTACGAAGGCGTTGTGATCTCCCGTCGTAACCGTGGCCTGAACTCGAACTTCATCGTTCGTAAGATCTCGTCCGGCGAAGGCGTTGAGCGTACCTTCCAGCTGTATTCCCCGCTGATCGCTTCGATCGAAGTGAAACGCCGTGGTGACGTACGTCGCGCCAAGCTGTACTACCTGCGTGACCGTTCGGGCAAATCCGCACGTATCAAGGAAAAACTGCCAAATCGCCGCCCAGCAGCGGCAAAAGCAGGCGCGTAATCGCGTTCTGGGTTTGGGGAAAAGGGGCGCCTGGGTGGTGCCCCTTTTTGTTTCCACTTTCCGATTCAGGATCCGGCCGTGGCAAAGTTACAGTTCGACCCGCAGCAGTTACCGATTGAGGCGATCGCCGGCGAGGCCGCGGTGGCGCTGGAGCGCCTGGCGCCCGACTGGCTGCGCAGCCGTTTTGCCCAGCCGCCCGAGTGGATGCCGGAGGCTGCCGATGAGGCGCTGATGTCGCGCAAGGCGCAGCCGACGCCCGCTGCCGTGCTGGTGCCGCTGGTGGTGCGTGGCGATGGCTTAACGGTGCTGCTGACGCAGCGCACCGCGCACTTGACCGACCACGCCGGACAAATCAGTTTCCCGGGCGGCCGCGCCGAAGCGGTCGATGATGGCCCGGTCGCGACCGCGCTGCGTGAAACCGAAGAGGAAATCGGCCTGGCGCGCGTCCATGTGGATGTGCTGGGGGCCTTGCCGGTGTACTACACCGGCACCGGCTATGCAGTGACCCCGGTGGTGGCACTGGTGCACCCGCCGTTTGAGTTGACGGCCGACCCGCATGAAGTGGCGGAGATCTTTGAGGTGCCGTTGCCGTTCCTGATGGATGGCCTGAATCACCAGCGCATTCTGGCGGAACTGGCCGATATCCGCCGCCGTTTTTATGCGATGCCCTACCAGGACTATTACATCTGGGGTGCGACCGCCGGCATGCTGCGCAACCTGTTCCATTTCCTGCGCGCCGGGTAGGCTGCCCTTTAGTGTTTGATTCCGGCGAGGCTGTGCGTTATCGTAGCGGGCATTGCGGCGCCGCCAATTAAGAGGACGTTTGATGACATTTCTTTCCATTCTGTGTGCACTGCTGCTGGAGCAAATGAAGCCGCTGCGTGCGGATAATCCGATTTACGCCGAGATCAAATCGTTTGCGGTGCGCATGGAAGCGTGGTTCAACGCGGGGCACGCCAGCCATGGCCGCATCGGCTGGTTCCTGATGATCGCCGCGCTGGTCGGTCCGACCGCGATCATTTACGCGGTGCTGCTGCATTACAAGCTGTACCTGGTGGCGTTTGGCTGGAATGTGCTGATGGTGTACCTGACCCTGGGGTTCCGCCACTACAGCCACTATTTCACGTCGATCCAGCTGGCGCTGAACGCCGGCGATGAGGCAGCCGCCCGTGCCTTGCTGGCCGAATGGACCAAGACCGACACGGTTGGCATGGAGGCGGGCGAGATCGCGCGCCAGGCGGTGGAAAAGGCCCTGATCACCACGCACCGCAGCGTGTTCGGCGTGTTCTTCTGGTTCCTGATGCCGCTCGGCCCTGCCGGCGCCGTGCTGTACCGCGTATCCGAATACCTGTCACGCGCCTGGAATGAGCCGGAGCACATGCGCAATGAAGCCTTTGGTCAATTCGCCGCCCGCGCGTTTTACTGGATCGACTGGATTCCGGTGCGCCTGACCGCCGTGGCGTTTGCCGTGGTGGGCAACTTTGAAGATGCGATTTACGCGTGGCGCAATTTCGCCCACCGCTGGTCCGACGAAGCGCGCGGCATCATCCTGGCCGCCGGTGGCGGCGCCATGGGCGTGCGTCTCGGCACGCCGCAGGAAACCGCGGCGCGCGTGTTGCCGGCCGATGCCGCCACCGTTGATTCCGGCGAGATGGAGAGCGAAGCACTGCCGGGCGAGGAGCCGGGCGTGCGTTCGCTGCAATCGACCGTGGGCCTGGTGTGGCGCGCGCTGGTGCTGTGGATGCTGCTGTTGCTGTTGTTGTCGGGCGCGGTTTGGCTGAGCTGATCGGCGGCTGAAAGAAAATCGATATCTTTCCGGGGGTACAATAGCGGTTTGGCTGGACCGGTGTTCCTGTCGCAGCCTGCCGTTGCTGCTTTCAAATCAAGTACTTACTCGCTTAGGTCTTCTATAAGATATAATACCTAAGATTTTTCACGCACCCCTGGTTTCCAGCGAGTCCCATATGGCCGAGTCAACGCAACCCACGAAAGAACGGGCCAAAGAGTTCTTTATCCTAGGTCTGACAGCGGATGGAAGGCAATTCCGTCCCAGCGACTGGGCAGAGCGCCTGTGCGGCGTCATGTCCTGCTTCCGTCCCGAAGGCAGCGGCGGACCCAACGCGCACCTGCAGTATTCGCCGCTGGTGCGGCCGACCCTTGTCAACAACACCAAAGCCGTCGTGGTCAGCCACGAATTGCGCGAGATCGAGCCAATGGCGTACCACTTCGTGGTCAACTTCGCCAAAGATAACGGCTTGCAGATCGTCGATGCCTGCTTCCTGCCCATGCCGGGCGAGCGCAGCTAATCGCTAGTGCCTGATACCTTTGGTGTCAGGTAAGTCCGTCTAGCCGCGCGGCGGCAACGTCTGCTGCGCCATGCAATGCACCAGTTTTCCGACGAAGCGGTCGCGCAGCGACGTGTATTCGGCATAGTTGTGGAATTCGCGCAGCGAGGCCGGCTGGCTCAGGATATAAGCGGTGCCGATCACGCCCGACGCCTGGTGGGTAAAGCTGTAAAAACTCAGCGGGCCGCCGCCATCGATGCCGGGCTGGTTCAGCGCCATCACTTCCACGCCATCCTGGCGTGTGACTTCCAGCGGCTTGGCGCCTTCGCCACGGGTATCGGAAAACAGTTCCATGTACGCCAGCACGGCGGCGCGGTCCTGCTCGAACTGGCCGTCGGCCGATTTTTCCACTTTCAGGTTGACCAGCGGCGCCGTGCTGTTCTTGTGCAGCATCAGGCGGTAGCCATCGACTGTCGAGACCCGGGCGGCGCCAGCACGCGTCTGCACTTCGCGGAATTGCTTGGTGGTCGGCAGGCGTGTGGAGGAGGCGACGCGGAAATCGCCGTCGTCAAAACAGCGGGCCAGGCCGCCCAGCGGATCGGCTACGCGCTCCTGCGCCACGGCGGGCGTCATGGCGATCAATGTTGTGGTTGCCAGTAGTGCAAACAATTGTTTCATGCAGGGCGTCGAGATTCACGAAGCCCGCAGTATAGCGGCTGCAACCCCGTTGAAAATGCGCGCTTTGTCACACCGGCAAGATGGCGTACGATGGCATTTTTCCAATCTTGCCTGCGCCATGACCCGACTCCCCGCTCTCCGCCTGTTGCCACTGCTGTGCAGCCTGACCTGGCTGCCGCCCGCCATGGCCCAAACCCTGCCGGCCGGCGCCGTTAAAGGTCCCTCGGTCGAGGGCATCACCGAATACCGCTTGCCGAACGGCCTGAAAGTGCTGCTGTTCCCGGATGCGTCGAAGCCGACCGTCACGGTCAACGTTACTTACCTGGTGGGCTCGCGCCATGAAAACTATGGCGAGACCGGCATGGCGCACTTGCTGGAGCACTTGCTGTTCAAGGGTTCGCCCAAGAACCGCAATATCCCGCAGCAGTTTTCCGAGCGCGGCATGGACTTCAATGGCACCACCTCGTATGACCGCACCAATTACTACGAAGTGTTCCAGGCCGGTGGCGATAACCTGAAGTGGGCGCTGGAGATGGAGGCGGACCGCATGACGCGCTCGTTCATCGCCCAGAAAGACCTCGATTCGGAAATGACGGTGGTGCGCAACGAATACGAGAGCGGTGAAAACAGCCCGTTCGAAGTGCTGTTGAAGCGCATGCAAAGCATCGCCTACGACTGGCACAGCTATGGCCGTTCCACCATCGGCAACCGCAGCGATATCGAGAACGTCAAGATCGAGAACCTGCAGGCGTTTTATCGCACCTACTACCAGCCGGACAATGCGGTGCTGCTGGTGGCCGGCAAGTTCGAGCCGTCGCAAACGCTGGCGTGGATCAGTAAAACCTTTGGCGCGATCCCGAAACCCAAGCGCAAGCTGCCGCCGTTCTGGACGGCGGAGCCGGTGCAGGATGGCGAACGCGCTTTCCTGGTGCGGCGCAAGGGCGACATGCAGCTGGTTTTGCTGGGCTATAAAATTCCCGCCGCCCTGCATGCGGACGGCGATGCGCTGGCCTTTATGTCGGAGATCATGGGCGATACGCCCAACGGCCGCCTGCATAAGGCACTGGTGGAAACCGGCAAGGCCGCGCAAGTATTCAGCTTTGGCCAGACCGGCTACGCGCCGGGCCTGCAATTGATCGGCGCCGTGGTGAAGGCCGACCAGCCGCTCGAACCCGTCAAGGAACAATTGATCGCGGCGGTGGAAAGCTTCGCCAGCACGCCGCCGACCGAAGAGGAAATGGAACGCGTGCGGCGCAATATCGGCAACAGCATCGAGAAAGCGCTCAATGATCCGCAAAAGGTGGGTGTCACGCTGTCCGAGCAGATCGCGCTGGGTGACTGGCGCCTGCTGTTCCTGGGGCGCGACAGCCTGCCCAACGTCACACAGGAGCAAGTCGCCAAGGTGGCGGCCACCTACCTGACGCGCGACAACCGCACGGCGGGCTTGTTCGTGCCGGAAGATGCGCCGCGCCGGGTGGAAATCACGTCCGCACCCAAGGTGGAAGAAGTCATGAAGGGTTACCAGGGCAAGCAGGCCACCTTGCAGTCCGAAGTCTTCGACCCCAGTCAGGCCAACATCCTGGCCCGCACCGAACTGGCGAGCGTGGGCGGCCTGAAACTGGCGCTGCTGCCGAAGAAGAACCGGGGCGAGACCGTCTCGGTCAACCTGCGCCTGCACTGGGGCGACGACAAGAACCAGTTCGGCAAGGCCATGATTGGCGCCGCCACCAGCCAGATGCTGAGCCGGGGCACCAGCCGCTACACGCGGGCGCAACTGGCCGACGCGTGGGATAAACTCAAAATGACCGGCAGCGCCTATCAGTTCGACACCACGCGCGCCAACCTGGAAGCGGCGCTGCGCCTGGCCGCCCATGTGCTGAAGGAACCCACCTTCGATGCGGCCGAATTCGAGCAACTGCGCCAGCAATGGCTGGTGCAGCTTGAAGCGTCGCGCAGCGAACCGCAGTCGGTGGCCGCCAATGCGCTGGCGCAGCATTACAACCACTACCCGAAAGGCGATGTGCGCGCGCCGTTGACGCTCGATGAACAGATCGCGCAGATCAAGGCCATGACGGTGGCCGACCTGAAGGCGTACCACAGCGAATTCTATGGCGCATCGCACGGCGAAATGGCGATCGTGGGTGACTTCGACAAGGCCGCCGCGCAGGCCGTGGTGGCCGAAGAACTGGGCAACTGGCCCAGCAAGGCCGCCTATGCGCGCATCATCGACAGCAACGTGCCGCACCCGCCGCTGGACCAGTTCCTCGCGACGCCGGACAAGGAAAACGGCTTTTATACGGCCCGCATCGACCTCGACCTCAATAGCGCGGATGACGATTACCCTGCGCTGGAACTGGCCAATTACATCCTCGGTGACGGTGGCCTGAAGTCGCGCATCATGGACCGCATCCGCCAGAAGGATGGCTTGTCGTATGGCGGTGGCTCGTCGCTGGCGGTCAGCGATATCGACCGCGCCAGCCATTTGTCGGTGTCGGCCATCGCCGCGCCGCACAACCTGAACAAGCTGAAGGCGGCGATCCGCGAAGAACTGGCGCGCGCCGTGAAGGACGGTTTCAGCAAGGCCGAAGTCGATGGCGCCCGCTCCGGCATCCTGCAGCAACGCCTGCAAAACCGCTCGCAGGACGCGGTCCTGGCTGGCGGCTGGACCTCGTTCCTGCACCTGAACCGCACCTATGCGTGGAGCCAGGCCTTTGAAGACAAGCTCAAGGCGCTGACGCCGGCGCAAGTCAATGCGGCGTTCCGCAAGGCGGTCGATCTGAACCGGCTCAATGTGGTGGTGGCGGGGGATGCGGCGAAAGCCAAATAAGCCGTGGCAGTGCTGATACCACCTGTCCAGGTGGTATCAGGGCGTAGGCAGTCAGGGCGTCGTCAGTTCCGCCACGAAGTCATACAGATCGCCGCGAAAAATCGAGCGGCAAAATTCCACCGCCTGGCCGTCGCGCAAAAAGCCCAGTCGCTCGACCGCCAGACCCGCATCGCCTTCCTTGGCCTGCAACAGCCTGGCCTGTTCCGGGCTCAACAGCAGCGCCGATAAACGCTGCAGCGCGCGCACCGGGCGCTTGCCCGCATGTTCCAGCGCCTCATACATCGATACGCCGACCGCATCGAGCGAGGGCAGCGCGGAGGCCACGATGGTCGCGTATTCAATGCACATCGGGATCTCATCGGCATAGCGAATGCGGTGGAAGCGCAGCACCGGCGCCCCGGGCGAGAGCCGCAGCCGCAACGCTTCTTCCGGCGTCACCGTCCCATCGGCCCGTTTCAGCCAGACGCTGCGCGGCGTGCGCCCGCGTGCCCGCATGTCTTCTGAAAACGAGGTCAGCTTGGCGAAGTTTTTTTCAATGCGGGTATTGATGAAATTGCCGGACCCGGGGCGGCGCACCAGCAGGCCTTCATCCACCAGGCCATCGATGGCTTTGCGCACCGTGATCCGGGATACCGACAGGTCGGCCGCCAGTTGGCGTTCGGCCGGCAGCGCTTCGTCCGGCGCGAAAATCCGCTTGTCGATCGCTTCCCGCAGCGCGCGCTGCAATTGCTGGTACAGGGGCTGGCTGCTGGTCTCCGCCAGGTGCTGCATGATCTGCGCAAGCGTGGTGGTCATGTGGTGGTCTCATTTACGGGCCCTTGCGGCGCGCCGGTATTGTTGTTTTCTTGTCGATTGATAATACCAAAAAAAGACCGCAGCAAAGCGGTTCGCATGCCACCTGAGGACCGCTCAGAGGGAGATAGCGCTAACTTGTTGAAAACGATCATAAAGTGGTCTGTGTTGGTGCTACAACATGCGAAATAAATGCGGAAACTGGTAGTGTTCTGGTATTAGTTCGCGGTATATTGGCGTTCAATTGGTTTTGTTAGTGGTTGTAAAGAAGATCTGCAGGACGTTGCGGGGAGCGCGGCGGCCGAACAGGAATCTCGTTAAACGCATGGGCTTACAGCATAAGCCCGCATCAAGGGGGAGTACATGAAGCGCATTAGCACAGCAGGCAGCACGGCAGTACATGGCGCGGCGTCGAGCCGCATGAAACCAATCGCGGCGGCAGCCGCCGCCCTGGCAACGGGCTTGATGCTGGCGTCGCCAGTCCAGGCACAGCAGAAAAGTGACGACCAGGTGGTGGTGGTAACGGGTATTCGCGCCTCGCTGCAGCAATCGCTGAATCAAAAGAAAAATGCCGAATCGCTGGTGGAAGTGATCACCGCCGAAGATATCGGCAAGATGCCGGACAAGAACGTGGCTGACTCGCTGTCCCGCGTATCGGGCGTGACCACCACCAGCGCCGGCTCCGCCGAAGGCTCGTTCGGTGAAAACGAACACGTGCAAATGCGCGGCCTGTTGTCGCAACTGACCCTGACCACGCTGAACGGCCACACCGTGTCGACCGGCGACTGGTATGGTCCGAACATCGCCGCCGGCGGCCGTTCCGTGACCTTCACCTTGCTGCCATCGGACCTGGTGGGCCGCATCGTGGTGCACAAATCGTCGCAAGCGAACCTGGTTGAAGGTGGCGCCGCCGGTACCGTCGATATCCAGACCCGCAAACCGCTGGAATTCAAAGACCGCCTGACCATGTCGGCGTCCGTCGAAGCAGCATATTCGACCGCCGCGAAATCGAAAGACCCGGCCGCCACCGCGCTGCTGGCATGGAAAAACGATACCAATGACTTCGGTATCCTGGCCCAGGTCTTCTCGCAAACCCGCAAACTGCAGCGCGCCGGTTCCGAAGGCGTGTGGTGGGATAAAACCGGCGCCACCTATCCGGACGCATCGCTGGCCGGCAAAAACATCAGCCTGCTGAGCGGCGCCGTGCTGTTCGAACAAGAGCGCAAGCGTACTGGCGGCTATGTGGAAGCACAGTGGAAACCAAACAAGGACCTGACCCTGAGCCTGTCCGGTTTCTACTCGCAAGTCGACGCGAAAAACTTCAACACCAACTACATGGCCGACGTGATCAACCCGGTCAATGGCCCGGGCTGGAATGGCAAAGCGGTGAAACCGACCGGCAGCGCGACCGTGGTGGGCAATACCATCACGTCGATCTTCTATGACAAGAACGTGTTTGGCCCAAGCTCGGCTGGCGCCTTCTCCGTGGTGGAAGACGTGGCGGCCCGTCCTGACGCGAAAACCAATTCCAAGTTCGTCAACCTGGACGCGAAATGGGTGGTCAACAGCGACCTGACCCTGACCAGCAAATTGGGCCGCACCACCGGTGGCGGCAAAACCAAGGACGTCGGTTTTGAAGTGCTGAGCGGCTGGAACCAGGGCGCCGGCTACACCTTGAGCCCGGAAGGCATCTTTATCTTGAACGTGCCGGGCGGCGACAAGTTCGTCAAGGCTGGCGGCGGCATCGGCGGTTGGGGCGGCTTGACCGATTCGACCGACAAGGAAACCTATGGCCAGATCGATGGCACCTTGAAGCTGAGCTCCGACTTTGTTCCGTCGATCCAGTTCGGTGCGCGTCACGCCCGCCATGAACGCGGCTTGACCAAGCTGGGCATGACCTTGGGCAAGGGTGCGGATGATGAATCCCAGATCCCGGATAGCGCGGTTGGCAGTTACGGCGCCAACTGGTATGGCAACCTGCCGGTCAATCCAACGCCAGGCTTCACTCCATTCAAGATCAGCAATGCGTTCGTCGAACAGTGGGTCGCCAAATACGCGACCTTCACCACCCACGCCACGCAGCAGGAATACAACATCAAGGAAAACGCCACTGCCGGTTACTTGATGGCCAACCTGCAGCCAAGCGACAGCATCAGCGGTAACGTGGGTCTGCGTCTGGTGCGCACCGAGATGGATATCGCTGCGTTCCTGCCAGGCGGCAAACCAACCTACAGCCAGAGCTTCACCGACGTGCTGCCGAGCCTGAACTTGCGCAATGACTTCAGCAAGGACCTGATCGGCCGCTTCGCCCTGAACCGCGGCATGTCGCGTCCTGACTTCGGTCAACTGGCCGGCAACGACCTGCGCGATCTGCAGCACAATGGCGTGGGCAGCAATCCTTACCTGAAACCGATCCGCAGCAACAACATCGACTTCAGCCTGGAATGGTACTTCGCACCGAAAGCCATGCTGTCCGCCAGCATCTACGCCAGTCAACTGAAAGGCGTGATCGCTTACGGCCACAGCATCCTGCCGTATGCCGATGCATCGAAGGGCGGCGCGATCTACAACTACGACATCTCGGCGCCAGTCAATACCGACGGCCGCGTGAAGGGTTTGAACCTGTCGTATGAGCATGGCCTGTGGGGTGGTTTCGGCTTGTCCGGCAACTACACCTACGCCGATGGCAAGCAGACCACCAAACTGGCGGACGGCACCTGCAACGGCAAGGCTGGCGAAGATTGCACGCTGTATGGCACCTCGAAGACTTCCTACAACGTGGGCGCCTTCTTCGAGAACGAATCCTTCAGCACCCGTATCGGCTACAGCCGTCGTTCCACCTACAAGCTGGGCAACCGTGGTGGCAGCGATTACTTCCAGAGCGCCAATGGCTCCCTGAACCTGTCGCTGAACTACACGCTGAACAAGTCGATCATGTTCACGCTGGAAGCGCAAAACCTGAACGACCCGCTGCTGACCGTGTACAAAACCGACATGACGCAAATCGCCGGTGTGTACAAAAACGGCAAGACCATCTACGGTGGCGTGCGCGTAAAGTTCTGATGACGACAGCAATCCTGGTTTGACGCTGCACGCAGTGTAGACTGCGTTGGGCAGGACTTCTTCGGAAGTCCTGCCATTTTTTTATTGGGTATTACCATGCATAGTTTGTTCAGGGCGCTCTTGCCCATGGTGCTGGCATCGTCGGCCTGCGCGGCTGACTTGCCTGCCTTTGTCTACAGTCCCTATAAGCACCTGGCGATGTGGAACGACCCCGCCAGCAACCGCATCACGGCCGCGCCAGGCGGCGTGACCACCCCGTACATCACTGAGGGGGGCTCGCCGTTCGGCTCGCCGTTCGGCCGGCAGCCGCTGACCTGGGCCTTTGCCAGCGGCGAGTGCGGCGAGGAACACTGGGGCGGCCAACCGGCGCAGGCCGTGGCGGACGCCAATGTCCGCGCGTTTGCGCAAGCCGGCATCGGCTACATTATTTCCACCGGTGGCCAGGGCGCGGTCTTCACCTGCGCCACCGATGACGGCATGGAGCGCTTTATCCGCCGCTATGAATCGGCGCAACTGCTGGGCTTTGACTTCGACATCGAAGAACACCAGACGCCGGAACAGATCGCGTCGCTGGCGGCGCGCATCGCCACCGCGCAACAACGGCGGCCGCATCTGCGCATGAGTTTTACCGTGGCCACGCACGCGGCGTCCGACGGCAGCCATCATAGTCTGAACACCACCGCGGAAACCGTGCTGGCGGCGGTGCGCAAGGCCGGTATCCGCGCTTATGCCTTGAATTTGATGGTGATGGATTACGGTCCCGCCACCAGCAAGGTCTGCGTGCTGCGACAGGGCAAAGGGCAGGCCAAGGGCCCGCCCCGGTGCGACATGGGCGCCTCGGCGCTGCAGGCGGCGCGCAATGTGCATGTCAAATATGGCGTGCCTTATGAACAGATTGAATTGACCGCCATGATCGGTGTGAATGACGTGGTGGAAAACGTGTTTACCCTGCGCGATGCACAGACCATGGCGCGCGGCGTGCGCCGCATGAAACTGGCGGGCCTGCATTACTGGTCGCTGGACCGGGATACGCCGTGCGCCAAGCCGGTGGCCGGGGCGGATGCGACGTGCAGCACCATGCCCGGGGTACCGGCGGGCGCCTACCGGCAAGCATTTCAGCGTGCGCTGGGCACGGTGGCGCCATGACCTTGCGGGTGATTGACGGCGGCGCGACGCCGCCAGCGCGCAGCAGCGCGGGCGCCGATGCTGCCGCAGCCGGTGCAGCCCCGGCCGGCGCCGCGCGGCGCTATCCGTCACTGGACGTGCTGCGCGGCCTGACCGTGGCCTTGATGATCATTGTCAACACGCCCGGTGACTGGAGCACGGTCTTTGCACCGTTGCTGCATGCGCAATGGCACGGTTTTACGCCGACCGACTGGGTCTTCCCCACGTTCCTGTTCGTGGTTGGCAATGCGCTCAGTTTTACACTGCCCAAGTATGCGGGGCTGGGCAGCGGCGCGGTGCTGGCCAAGGTCGGCAAGCGCAGCGCGATCATCTTCGCGCTGGGATTCCTGCTGTTCTGGTTCCCGTTCGTGGCACAGGACAGCAGCGGCCACTGGGCCATGATTCCCTTGTCCGGCACGCGCATTCCCGGCGTCTTGCAACGCATCGCGCTGTGCTTCGCACTGGCCTCGCTGCTGCTGCATTTTGCCAGGGAGGCCGGGGCATGGCTGTATTGTGTGCTGGCGCTGTTCGGCTATTGGGCGCTGTTGGTGCTGGGCGGCGATTTGACCATGGCCGGCAATGCCGCCGTCAAGGCCGACTTGTGGCTGCTGGGAGCGGGCCACTTGTACCAAGGTGAAGGCATGCCCTTCGATCCGGAAGGATTGCTGGGCACGATCCCCGCCACCGTCAACGTGCTGGCTGGGTATTTTGCCGGGCGGCTGTTTGCCGGCAAGGGCGCCACCTGGGAAACGCTGGCGCGCCTGATGCTCGCTGGCGTCGCCTGCATCGGTGTGGCGCTGTGCTGGAATGAGGTGCTGCCGTTCAATAAAAAACTGTGGACCAGCTCCTATGTGCTGTTGACGATCGGGCTCGATTTGCTGGTGCTGGCGGTGATGATTTATCTGGTCGAGATGCAGCCGCTGGCGGCGCCCGGCGCAGCGGGACCGCGCTGGACCTACTTCTTTGAAGTGTTCGGCAAGAACACCCTGTTCATTTACCTGTTGTCGGAACTGGCGGTGGTGGTGCTGGTGCGCAGCCGGGTTGGTGCGCAGGATGGCTATGCATGGCTGTACGGCGCCACCTTCGGGCCGCTGGCGCCGCTGGTGTCGCCGCCACTGGCGTCGCTGCTGTTCGCCGTCACGTTCATGCTGGCGTGCTGGCTGGCCGGCTACCTGCTGGACCGCCGCAAGCTCTATATCAAGGTGTAGCCATGGCGCACGCCCCGCCATCCGGCCAGCGCCTGGCCAGCCTCGACGCCTGCCGGGGCTTCGTGATCCTGGCCATGATCTGGGTTAATTACGTTGCCGGCATGCCCGCCATTCCGTACTGGCTGGAGCATGCGGGGCCGCATGCCGACGGCATCACCTTGCCCGACCTGGTGTTTCCCGCCTTCCTGTTCATGGCCGGCATGGCGCTGCCACTGGCGTTGCGGCGCGACGCGGCGGGCGGCTTGACGGCGCCACTGCTGGGGCGCTTGCTGTGGCGCGCTGGCAGCCTGATGGTGGCGGGTGTGGTGCTGGCCGAAGCGTGGCGCTATGACGAGGCGGCGGCGCTGTTGCCGCGCGCCTTGTACTTCACGCTGTTTTATGCGGCGATGCTGCTGTTGTGGCGTGCGCCCGCGCCGGACGGGCCGGTGCGCGGCCCGCTGTTCTGGCTGGGCGCGGCGCTGATGGCGGCGTTGCTGCTGCTGTTCCGGGGCAAGGCCGGTGACGGCGACGGTGCGTCGGCCGTGTATTTGCAGCACAGCTGGTGGGGCATCCTGGGCATGATCGGCTGGGCCTACCTGGTGTGCGCTGTGCTGTATCTGGCCGTGCGCGGGCGCGATGGCGCGCTGTGGGGCGGCGCCTTGCTGCTGCTGGTGCTGTACATGGGCGGCACCGACGGCTGGCTGCCGCTGCCGGCGGCACTCAATGCCTTCGTCAACGTGCCGCAAGTACTCGGCTCCACCGCGCTCAACCTGCTGGCGGGGGTGCTGGCCGGACGCATCCTGCTGGCGCAAGCGCCTGGCGCGCCGCAGCGGGCCCTGTTGCCACTGGCGGTGCTGGCGCTGGTCCTGCTGGCGGCGGGCCTGGCGCTACGGCCGTTTTACGGCATCAACAAGATCCACGCCACCGCGCCTTATTCACTGGTGTGTGCGGGTATCACTTTGGCGCTGTTCGTGCTGTTTTACTGGCTGTGCGATGTCAAGGGCTGGCGCGCCTGGTGTGCCTGGCTGATGCCGGCCGGCGGCAATGCGCTGCTGGCCTATATCGCACCGGATCTGTGGGAACAGCTGGCGGCGCTGTTGCAGGTGCCGCGCTTCTGGTGGCCGCTGTGGCAGCAGGGCGGGGCGGCGGGCTTGTTGAATGCGGCGTTGCTGGCGCTGGGGATGATCTGGCTGACCGGGGTGGCGACGCGGGCCGGCTTGCGGTTGAAAATGTAGTCGGGTCCGGCGGCGTCGAATTGACAACGTGGCGCAGAGGCCGATTGCGTAGGCCGGATTAGCGGGGGCGCCGAGCTGCTTGGCGCGTAATCCGGCAGGCGGCGACGGGACGCGGGCATGGCCGATTGCAATCCGCCCTACGGCATAAAAAAACCGCCACCGGCGCAGGGCGCGGTGGCGGCGGTCAGGAAGCAACTACCTGCGTTGATTACTTCGCAGCGGCAGGCGCAGCGGCGGCGGCAATCGGGCGGTTGGCCCAGATCGTCCAGTAGCGCGCCAGGTCGCCACGGCCATCGGCCGGATTCACGCTAGCCAGGATTTTCGCCCCTTCTTCCTTCTTGCCCGCCAGGATATGGGAATAGCCCAGGCGCAGTTTGGCGTCTTCAGGATTCTTGGCGATGCCCTTGGTGATGCCTTTTTGCATCAGGTCCAGGCCCTTGTCGAACTGGCCCATGGTCACGTAGACGTAGCCGAGGTTGACCAGGCCGATACCGTCTTTGGCCTTGGTGGCCGACGCGATGCCGCTGTCGACGTTTTTCAGGTCGTCGGCCGCGCTCTTGTTGACCTTGTCACGCAGCGCCTTGTGCTTGGCGGCGTCCGGGCCGGTGCCCAGCAAACCTTGCTCGTAGCCGGCATCCAGCGCCGCTTTGGCTTCCGTGAAGAAGCCGGCCTGATCGTCCAGGAATGCCATGTCAAACAGGTCGTCGCCGTCCATCTTCGGCAGCACGGCTTTCTTCAGACGCAGCATGTCCAGGTCGATGCGCATGTTGTAGCCGTCTTTGCCGCGGGTGCGGTTCAGCAGTTCATTCCAGTTCGCTTCGGTCGGGTAGTATTTGACGAACAATTCCAGCGCGGACAGGTACGTCACCATATCCTTGCCCTGGGCGGCCGCGCTTTGCAGCAGTTTCAGTTCATCGACGGTCGGCGGCTGGCCGGCCGCTTCGTGTGCCGCGACGTCTTTTTTGGTCTCGGCCTTGACAGCGGCGAAGTCATTTTTCAGGTACAGCGAGCGCAGTACTTGCAGGCGGGTTTTGGCGCTGTCGCCCGACTCGGTGTTGTAGCGGTTGTACCAGGTGATGGCCTTGTCGTAATCCTTTTGCTGGAAGTACGTATTGGCTGCCGCTTCAATGAAGTTCAGCTTGTCGCGTGGCGACATGCGGCCGGAATCAACCATGGCGGCCAGTGCCGGCAACAGCATCGCCGTATCTTCGCTGGCCGAACCCACGCGCACGCGCGCATCGTCCAGGATAAAGAGTTCAAACGGGGTCAGGTTCGGCAGCGCCGCGCCCTGGTTGATGCGATTCTTGATTTCCGCAAAGTTCTTTGCGGCCATCAGTTCCTTGACCTGGTTCGGGTCAATCAGCTTGTACAGTTCAGGACGGACAGTTTCCTGTTTTGGCGCTTCCGGCGCTTTTTTTTCTTCAGCCGCCAATACCGGAGACATGCCAAGCACGGCCGGCGCAAAGTTCAGGCCGAGAACGGCTGCCATCAGGCTGGTACGTGCGAAACGGAACTTGGTCATCGAGGTTACCCTTCATTGAGTCGAAAACAAACAGATATTGTCCCACAAAATAGCCGTTATGCTGCAATGTGGTGCGCGCAGCATTGTAACGTCTGTTATGCGGCGCGGGTGGACAGGGCAGGGGCGGAAACAGTGTTACCGTTTGTATCAAACAGCAGGCAGCGCTGCGGCGGCAGCCGCAATTGGGCGCGGCTGCCGGGCGCCGGCGGCGCCTGTTCCGCCAGGTGGCGCACCGCCACCATGTCGTCCATGCCGGCCAGTCGCACATAGACGATGGCCTGGTCGCCGAGGAATTCCACATGGCCGACCGTCACCGGCAAACAGCCCGCCTGGTTCCCCGCTGCGGCCGCCCCATCTGGCAGCAGCACCGCATGTTCAGGCCGCACGCCCAGCGTATAGCGCGCGCCGCGCACGGCGTCGTCACCCGCCGCCGTCACTTCCACCACGGCGCCGCCGGCCAGCCGCACGGCGATGAAATCGGGCGCGCCAGCCACCGCTTCGACCGGCAGGAAATTCATTTTTGGCGAGCCCAGGAATCCGGCCACAAACTGGTTGGCGGGGCGGTGGTACAGCGCCAGCGGGGTGCCGACCTGTTCGATGCGGCCGCCGGAAAACACCACGATGCGCTGGCCCAGCGTCATCGCTTCGACCTGGTCGTGCGTCACGTAGATCATGGTGGTCTTCAGTTCCTGGTGCAGGCGGCTTAGTTCCACCCGCATTTGCACGCGCAGGCTGGCGTCCAGGTTGGACAGCGGTTCGTCAAACAAGAACACGTCCGGCTTGCGCACAATGGCGCGGCCGATGGCCACGCGCTGGCGCTGGCCGCCCGACAGGTCTTTCGGCTTGCGCTGCAAATACGGCGTCAGTTGCAAGGTGGCGGCGACCCGCTCGACGGCGGCGCGGATCTCGGCCGGCTTGTGCCCGGCCAGTTTCAGCGCAAACGCCATGTTGTCGAACACGGTCATGTGCGGGTACAGCGCATACGACTGGAACACCATGGCGATGCCGCGCGCGCTGGGGGCGATGTCATTGGCCCGTTTGTCGCCGATCTGCAAGGTGCCCGAGGTGATGGTTTCCAGCCCGGCGATCATGCGCAGCAGCGTCGATTTGCCGCAGCCGGAGGGGCCGACAAACACCATGAATTCGCCATCGCGGATGTCGAGATCGACCCCGTGGATCACCGTGTGCTGGTCGCCATAGCGCTTGACGACGTTGTGCAGGGACACCGCCGCCATGGTCAGCCCGCTTCCGGCACGGAGTTGCCGGCCGCGCCGGGTTTGCCCGCCGCACCGGCAGCACCGGCAGCGTCGGCGTCGCCATCGGACGCTTGCGGCTGCAACGCTTCCATGGAAATGAACTGCGACATCACGGTGACCGGGATCGCGGCAACCAGCACCCACAGGAAGAATTGCTGGTAGCCCAGCGCGACCTGGACGTCGCCGCTGACCCAGCGGAACAGCACAAAGCCGAGTTGCATGATGCCGGTCGAGAATGCGTAATGCGCGGTCTGGTATTTACCGGGCGCCACCACCTGCATCATGTACAGGATCACGCCGACAAAGCCGAAGCCATAGCCGAACATTTCCACGCTGAGCGCAATGCCGATCAGGGTCAGGTCGGTCGGCAGCGCGTGCGACAGGTAATAAAACACCAGGTTCGGCAAGTTCATGGCCAGGATCAGGAACAGGATCGCGCGCTTGAGGCTGAGCCATGACGTGAAGTAGCCGCCGGCAATCGAGCCGATGATGAAGGCAATGGTGCCGCTGGTGCCATACACGGCGCCCACTTCGGAGGTGGACAGTCCGAGGCCGCCTTTATCGAGTGCTTCGCGCAGGAACAGCGGGCCGATGGTTTGCACCTGCGCTTCGCCGGCGCGGAACAGGATGATGAACAGGATGGCGACCCAGATCCCCGGCTTGCGGAAATAATCGACGATGACTTCGCGCAGCGTGCGCGTGACACCGGCCACGGTGTGGTCGGCCAGGCGCGCGTTGGCGCTGACCGGCAGCGCCCAGGCGTTATAGCCACCCAGCAGGCACATGGTCAGCCCCAGGATGCCGAAAATGACGGTCCAGGCCGACGTTACACCCTGGGTTTTTTCCAGGTAGCCGGCCAGCATCAGCAAGCCGCCCTGCGCCAGGAAACGGCCGGCGTTGAAGAAGGTGCCGGTCCAGCCGGCATACTGCGCCTGCTCCTTCTTCGACAGCGCCGCGATGTACAAGCCGTCGCACGAGATGTCGTGCGTGGCCGACGCGATCGACACCAGGAACAAGATCGCGATGCTGGCGCTGAGCCAGAACGGGAACTGCAGCGCCAGCGCCACCAGACCGAGGCACACGCCACCCAGCAATTGCAGGCTGACGATCACCAGTTTCTTGCTGGGCGCCAGTTCCAGGAAGGGACTCCACAAGGGCTTGAAAATCCACGCCGCACCGAGAAACGCCAGCCAGTGCGTAATCTCGTCGTTGGACATGTTCATGCTCTTCATCATCTGGCCAAACACCAGCGCGATGGCGAAGTAGGGCAAGCCCTGCGCCAGGTACAGCGTGGGGATCCACTTCAGTGGCATTGTGCGGCGTGTGGTGTCCATCGTCTTGCTCCTCCGGTTTCTATTTTTATTCGATGCTGGTTATTGGAAGCCTGGCACCGGGCAGGCGCCGCGCGCTTCCAGGTCGCCTTTCAGCCACGCGTTGACGGCATCGAGCGCCGGCGCGGCGAAACCGTAGGTCATCAAGGCGGGCGCGTCGATGTCGAGCGCCTGGTAAGGATTCCACAGCGCCAGGTGCAGGTCGGGACGCCAGGTGGCGCGCGGGTGTGCGCCATAGCGCAGGCGCGAGGTCGACGCCAGGATCGTATAGCGGCCGTCCGCAGGCAGCGCCTGCCAGTCAAACGTGTCGGCGTCGGCAAACGTCACCAGTTCGACGTCGTACAAACGGCCTAGCGATTCGGCCACCTTGGCGGCCGGCACGCCGGCTTCGGAGACGCCGTCCGACACCACATCCTGGCGCACCACCAGCCGTACTTTGGCGCCCGCGGCGGGACGCTGCGGATTGCCGCGCGCGGTCAGGCTGCGGCGCCAGCCTTCGGCCATGATCTCGCGGTCGGCCGCGTCTTCGGTGTAGCCGCGCGCCTTGCACGGGTATTGCTGCGCCAGTTCGGACAGGCGCGCCAGCCGCGCGTCGACGTCATCCTGCGGCAGGGTGTGGTCGGCCAGCGCGTTGGCGATGGCGGTCAGGGTTTCTTCCTGGGTCTCGCGGGTGCCCAGCGCCATCACCATGTCGGCGCCCGCCGCCAGCGCGCGCACGGCGGCGTTGCCGACGCCATAGCGGCCGGCAATCGCGTGCATGTCCATGCCATCAGTGATGATCACGCCCTGGTAATTCCAGCGCTGGCGCAGGATGCCGTCGAGGATGGCCGGCGACATGGTGGCCGGATTGTCCGGGTCGATCGCCGGGTAGACGATGTGCGCCGTCATCATGGCCGGCGCGCTCGGGGCGGCCATGCGGAACGGGCGGAATTCAAACGCTTCCAGCTGCGCCAGTGGCTTGTCCACGGTCGGCAAGTCGCGGTGCGAATCGACGTGGGTGTCGCCATGGCCGGGGAAATGCTTGACGCAGCAGGCTACGCCTTCGGCATGGCTGCCGGCCATCCAGGCCATCGCCAGTTCGGTGGCGCGCACCGGTTCGGCGCCAAACGAACGCTCGGCAATCACGGGATTGTGCGGATTGTTGTTCAAGTCCAACACCGGCGCGAAATTCCAGTTAAAGCCCAGCGCCTTGGCGGCGCGCGCCACGGCGGCGCCGGTACGGTAGCACAGGTCGGTATCATTGGCCGCGCCCAGTCCCATCGCGGCCGGTGGCGCCGGCACCCAGGTCGAGCGCACCACGGCGCCGCCTTCCTGGTCAATTGCGATCAGCGCTTCCGGGCCCATGATGGCGCGCAGGTCGCTGGTCAGCTTGGTCAACTGTTCGGAATTGACCATGTTGCCGCGGAACAGACAGACGCCGCGGAT
>JAIENA010000482.1 GCA_019751755.1 Burkholderiaceae bacterium
CAAATTTGTTGTGCCTTCGATTCGATCATCAGAGATGCTGCCGCCTGAAGTCTAGACGGC
This sequence comes from Burkholderiaceae bacterium, assembly GCA_019751755.1. GTDB lineage: Bacteria > Pseudomonadota > Gammaproteobacteria > Burkholderiales > Burkholderiaceae_D > Rugamonas. The sequence continues at coordinate 61 of JAIENA010000482.1, forward strand.
AGTGGCTGGACGCTTACCGATCAAAGCTACGCAAGCGCTCATATGCCTCACATCATTCCGAATGTTCGAATTAGCTACCAGACCACGAACACCCGCTACCATTCGGCCGGAAACGTGGTGCCGGGTTAGCTCAGCACGCGTGGATGAACCAATCCTTTTTAAACGAAATTGCCCGGGCAATTGGTCGAGATCCTATTGACTTTCAGTTGGCTCTATTGCTGGATGATGAATTAGCGCCGCACCAGCAAAGCGTCGCCCCTTCGACCAGAAGGAGGGCAAGACACAGGCGCGTCCTAGAGAAGTTAAGAGAGCTCGTACAGTTGGGGGGGAAACCTCTGCTCGGCAAAGGGCGAGGCGTCGCAGTCCAAGACATAGGTTATTGTCCAGAGTACGCAGGTGCTGTAGGTACAGTGATGGTAGAGGTTGCTGAAGATGATCGGTGCATTAAGGTAGGCCGTGTCGTAGTGGTCCTTGAAGCCGGCCGCATCGTTAATCCAGATAATGCGATCGCGCAAGTGGAAGGTTCGATCGCATTCGGATTGAGCGATTTCTTGTACAGCAAAATCACCCTCGAAAACGGTAGGGTCTCGCAGTCTGACTATCATGACTATCGCGTTATCAAGATGGCAGGAATGCCAGCTGTCGAAGTGCATTTCCTTCCGTCTCAAGAACATCCACAGGGAATCGCCGAGTTAAGTGTGGCACTCGTTATCGCCGCAGCGGCAGATGCTTTAGCAGATATCAGCAGGCAACCTGTGCGCAGTTTGCCAGTTGCCGCTGAAGGCGTTTTGTCTCGCGATGACATCGGCTCGACACAGTAATCTGTGTACGGACATCGAGACTCCTAGTCGATACAGTCTCCTCCGGCATGGGACTGTTTGGCGGTCTGCGAATTCAGAGTTGTTCTTTTGAAACACGAGAGTTCGGAGACTTTCCAATATAACAATACAACTACGGCCTGCCAACAAGCTCATCGATCCACGGATTGCAAGTTCGCACAGTTGGCTAAGTGTTAAGTATTCATGCGCTGGTTGTGGCGGTCCCCCCGCGGGCCCACGCAACTCTCACAGGTACGCAGTCCGGCTTCTACCGGTCCTACTTTGGCACTCTCACATGGGCACTCATGTTTTGGCCTGAAAGCACCTTTGGCTATTTCGCGCGGAAATCTACGATAGTTTCATGTTTTCCTCACCGCATTTCAGGTTCAGCAAAACATACTACCTTGCCGGACCGCACGAAGAAGCGTGGCTCCCATCAGTGATGGGGACGCTTCGTCGGAATGGAACAACTGCGTAACGTGATGTTGCCTGACGGCATTACATATTTGTGTTAACGAAATCATGGAACCTTACGAACTTGCCGATTTCGGCGGACGTTTTCTTACCACGCCACGAAGGCATCATGAAAGGCGTACTCTGCCGGGTATCTCGGCATATGTCGAATGGTTCGTGCCGAATCGACCAAAGAATGTCTCGATCACTTTCGTTCACGGAGGGGGCGGACAAGGGTCCGAATTTCTGCGCACCCCTGACAATCGTCCCGGATGGGCTCATGCGTTCATACGCGCTGGTTATCCAGTCTATATTTTGGATCGGCCTGGTCACGGACGGAGCAACTGGGATCCTCGCGTCCTTGGTCCATCGACGCCGGCGCCTGATTACGAAACACTGATGCCGCGATTCGTCGAGGTAGCGCAAAACGGATTATGGCCGGAGGCCGCCTTGCATGCTCAATGGCCAAGCGCGCCGGACGGCAACGCCGATCGATTCATGGCAAGTCAGGGACCAATGGCAACTCGTCTGGAAACAAGTCAGCGTCACATAGAGGCGATTGCTCCGGCACTGTTCGAGCTGACTGGTGACACTGTTCTCATCACGCATTCGGCGGGTGGTCCGTGTGGCTGGGCACTGAGCGCATCTGGCGGATCTTGTGTCAAGGGAGTGATTGCGGTCGAGCCGCTCGGATCACCCGGCATGAAGCATGCCTTGGGGCGTTTCGACAATGGCCTCTGTGCGGCAGAATTCGCCGGAGAGCATGACCCTTACGCCCGTCCCATTGCGATGGTAACTGGCGAGGCGACGTGGATGCGTGCGATGAACTTCAGTGCTGCCGATTTTCTGCGCAAGCGCGCTTCCAGCTTTGTGCATTTCGATTTGCCTGCCCACGGAATTGCCGGAAACGGGCACATGATGATGTCCGAGCTAAATAGCGATCAGATCGCGGGTCTGATGCTCGGTTGGCTGGAAAGAACCCTTCAAAACAAACCGACAGACCAATGATTGGCCCATATTAGACCTTCGCCGGTCAAAAAATGACAGTCCTTGTCGGACAACATGCTTACTACTGGAGCTTGATATATGACTAAAACTTTTAGAATCGGACAGATTGTTCCAAGTTCGAACACCACGATGGAAACCGAGATCCCCGCAATGCTTACTGCGCGGCAGCTGATTAGGCCTGAGGAACGATTTACGTTTCACTCAAGCCGGATGAGGATGAAAAAGGTTGTAAAGGAAGAGCTTGCCGCAATGGATGCCGAATCTGATCGTTGTGCGGCTGAGCTTTCAGACGCGCGCGTCGACGTGCTTGGCTATGCGTGCCTCGTCGCAATCATGGCGATGGGTCATGGATACCATCGTATTTCTCAAGAACGCTTGCATGGCCGCACGGTAGAAAACGATGGCGAGGCGCCGGTAATCACAAGCGCAGGCGCATTGGTCGACGCGTTGAAGGTCATGAAAGCCAAACGCATTGCAGTGGTCGCTCCCTACATGAAGCCACTTACCGAAATGGTTGTCGAATATATCCGCAACGAAGGCTACGAAGTATCCGTGTGGCGCGCGCTTGAAATTCCCGACAATCTCGAGGTCGGCCGCCATGACCCGGCAAAGCTCCCTGGTATCGTCGCCGAAATGGATGTTTCGGACGTTGATGTCATTGTGCTTTCCGCCTGCGTACAAATGCCCTCTCTGCAAGCTGTACCAATGATCGAGGCAATGACCGGTAAGCCGGTGGTAACTGCAGCGATCGCGACCACCTATGCGATGCTCAAATCGCTCAAACTGGAGCCAATCGTTCCGGGCGGCGGCGCTCTTCTCTCCGGCCTGTATTAATGGATGATGCGATGAGCTCCACCTTTCTCTACGGCGGGAACGTGCATGCCAATGGAATCCGTCAGCATTACCTGCGCTATGGCGGGAGCGGCGGCGGCCGCGACAGCCGTAACGCAGTCATTATCGTTCCAGGAATCACAAGCCCAGCAGTGACATGGGGCTTTGTTGGACAACGGTTTGGTCAGCACTTCGATACCTATGTACTCGACGTGCGCGGTCGTGGCCTATCTGAAACCTCCGACACGCTTGATTACAGCCTCGATGCTCAGGCGGCCGATGTCGTAGCGTTTGCCCAGGCGCTGGATCTGCATAATTATGCGCTTGTAGGCCATTCGATGGGCGGCCGGATCGGTGCGCGAGCCGCCCGCTTACGTCCAGCTGGCATGTCACGCATCGTCATGATCGATCCTCCGGTCTCCGGGCCAAACCGCCGCCCATACCCATCCAAGCTTCCTTGGTATATCGACTCCATATGCGAGGCGCGAGCAGGCATGGGTGTCGAGGCCATGAAAAAATATTGTCCTACCTGGTCCGATGAACAACTACGACTGCGCGCGGAGTGGCTGCACACTTGCGATCCAAGAGCCATCATCGCTAGTTTTGAAGGATTCCATACCGATGATTTTCACCAGGATTTGCCGCATATCGCCGTTCCTGCAATGTTGATGGTGGCTGGTAGAGGTGATGTGATTCAGGAGGAGGATATCACTGAAATCCGCAGTCTAGTACCTGAGGTCGAGGTGAGCCGGGTACCTGCGGCAGGACATATGATTCCCTGGGATGACGAAGAAGGTTTTTATCTCGCCATGGGCGACTTCCTCGGAATACAGATTTAACAATTTGAATGCATGTCGGTGAGTATGTATTCATCAAGGAGCAATAATGCCTGTTAGTGATTTAGAGTTAGTCAACGCTTGGAAACAAGTCTTGACGCTGTCAAATTTGAAGAGCGGTGATAACGTTACTGTGCTCACTAGTAGTGCTACCCATCCGCAAACACTAGCCACCGCCTTAATCGCTGCAGGCATGATGGGAGCGGTCGTCAACCGGTTAGACTTGCCACCTGTTAATGCCGAGAAGGCCCATAGCCGGGATTCGCTGGCTTACCTCGGCACAACGCCGCTAACTGGAAATCGCTCCGCAATCGCAGCGCTCAAAGCGAGTGACCTCGTCTTAGATCTCATGACTCTGCTGTTCTCACCGGAGCAGCACGAGATTCTCGCAAACGGCACGAAAATTCTGTTGGCAGTCGAGCCTCCGGAGGTACTGGTGCGACTTGTGCCTACCGCGGAAGACCGCGCTCGGGTCACTAAAGCTGCAGCACTTATCGAAAGTGCAAAAGAAATGCGCGTTACTTCGGCAGCAGGTACCGACTTGCGTTGTACGCTCGGGCAGTTTCCTGCTATTAGCGAATATGGTTATGTTGATGTCCCTGGTCGTTGGGATCACTGGCCAAGTGGGTTTGTGCTGACCTGGCCGGATGAAGGGGGAAGCGAAGGTACGATCGTGCTCGACCGCGGTGATATCTTATTACCGCAAAAGTCTTATGTGACGGAACCCGTGCGTCTTACGATCAAGAACGGTTATTGCGTAGCGATCGACGGAGGGGTCGACGCCGCGTTGTTGCGGGACTATATGGAAAGTTTCCGTGATCCCGAAGCGTATGCCATGTCGCACATCGGCTGGGGGCTCCAGCCTCGCTCGCGATGGTCGACACTTGGTCTATATGATCGAGAACAGACGATTGGCATGGACGCGCGTGCCTATGAAGGCAATTTCCTATGCTCGCTCGGACCAAACAACGAAGCAGGGGGTAGCCGGACGACTGCCTGTCATATCGATATTCCAATCCGTAATTGTACTGTCACGCTGGATGGTAAGGCGGTGGTGCGATCAGGGAAAGTAGTGAAGGAAGAAGCGGAAGGGGATCACCATGCACAGTGAAATTGACACTTATAAGAATCAGGGATTTGGAGCGCGCCTTGAACCCCGTGCACCCTATGGTCTATTGTTGATCGACTTCGTAAACGGCTTTGCAGATCCAGCTGTTTTTGGTGGGGGAAATATCAGTAGTGCGATTGCTAACAGCGTGCCGTTGCTTATGGAAGCACGGAACAGGAACTGGCCAGTAGCCCATACCCGCATCGTTTTTTCCGACAGCGGCGCGGACAATAATGTTTTCACGCTTAAAGTTCCGGGAATGCTGTCTCTGAAGGAGAACGATTCGCGTAGTGCAATCGTTGCCGAACTTGCTCCGCTCGACAACGAGTTGGTCGTACGCAAGCAGGTGCCATCCGCGTTTTTCGGAACTTCGCTGGCTGCGTGGCTGACTCAGCGCGGAGTGAAAACCCTCGTCATTGCCGGGTGCGTCACTAGCGGATGCGTACGGGCGAGTGTTGTCGACGCGATGTCGCTTGGCTTCCGTCCGTTGGTGATTTCTGATTGTGTCGGCGACCGTGCTTTGCAACCGCATGAAGCAAACTTGTTTGACATCGAGCAAAAATATGCTGCTGTGGTGACACGCGACGAAGCTCTTGCAATGACAGCGAGCTGAAAATGCACAACTGCTGGAACGTGGGCGCCAAGTGTACCTTGAAGTACACCATCATGGTGGATCCGCCGTCGACCTGGCCGACTAGTGGGCGCTTCAGTCGACCCTGCGTCTGACGGGAATCTTTCCCAGTGGTCGCAGTAATGGCCGCTCGGCCCACTCGGTTGCTTCGGCGAAGCGTTCGGACGGCCCGCGGCTGGACATTGCACGGTAGGCATCGACAATCAGATTTTTGGCTGGCTTGTAATTAAACATGATTCGCAGAGCTCTGGTCGGCGAATGTACCAGCGTTATGAACAGCGATACTTTATGAACCGAATCATGGTAATCGGCGCTAGCGGCAAGACCGGACGCCATGTCATCCCAGGTCTTTTATCACGAGGTGCGGACGTTCGCGCAGCGTCGCGTGAACCCAACCGACTCAATGCCACGGGAGCTGATCGTGTTCGGTTTGACTGGGAAGACGAGTCAACGTGGGCATCCTCACTCGACGGCATCAACGGTGTTTATTTGGTCAAACCAGACTCCGAAAGCGTTGTCGAAATCGTCGCAAAATTCCTGGACTCGATGAAAGCCGCTGGCGTTAGAAGGCTTGTGCTCCTATCGGAGTGCGCGGCGCAGACCCGGTCGCCCGAAATTACTGAGCGACACGTAGAGCAGCTAGTCGAGACCAGCGGCTTCGAATGGACAATATTGCGGCCGAGCTGGTTCATGGACGACATCGTTGACGAAGAGTTCTTCGCCCCGATGATTCGAGACAAGCGGATGATTGTAATGACAACGGGGGGTGCGGGCACTGCTTGGATCGATTGTCGTGACATTGGCGACGTCGCTGCAGAGATCCTTGCCAACGGCGGTTGGGCGAGGCAAGCTCTCGATCTGTCAGGTCCTGAAGCGCTCAACCTGGAGCAGCTTGCCAAGTGTATTTCCAACGCTGCTGGCGAACATGTCACGGCGGTCGAAGAATCTATTTTTGATGCAAAGGCGCGCATGCGAATGAGCGGGTTTGATGAAAGCTTTACTGCTTACATCACCCGCATCGCTGAGAGCGTCATTGCGGGGGATACGGGGACAGTCACAAGCGACGTCGAGCAAGTGATCGGTCGTCCACCGCGTACGATTCGAGCCTTCCTAACCGAGCATGCAGCGCTACTTCGGCCCAAGTCTGAGTAGTAATCCAAGCACATACTAAAAGCCAAGCCGCACAAGCCGCAGAATCTGTTCCCAACCTCTAGTGGATGCTAGATGAGTGTACAAGTCTTCAAAGCCAGCGAACAAGCACGCGCCATTGACGTTAGCACGACCACTCTCTAATGCTGTCAGGCTCACTGCTGCACCGCATCCGAGACAGAAAGTGAGATTGAATATAAATCCTGGCCCACCCTCCTATGGCAGAACGCCGCCGACCTACACGGTCGTTGAGTAAGTGTCTATTATACCGCTTTGCAAACGTCAAAGGCAAAATAGTGGTCGAAACCAATTTCGTTAAATGCTTAGTTAAACGAATCCAATAGTGCTATTTAGCAGCTGCTAACCTTCCAAAACTCACCGGCGCCCATCCGAGTACCTTGCGGGGTGCCGCCAGCGTAGCAGCAATTTTCATAATCAGAACAGAGAGATGTGTGTTGCTTTTAGCGCCTTAAAAGAAATCGGCTAATTGTCCTAGCATCCCTTGCGGGACACATTTGGCGAATTTCGGGTGAGCGAAAATCGATGAAAACTTTGCTTTGCACTGCTCTACAGAAGTATCCAGAACACTGCTATCAACCCCACCTGCGCTCATCGATAACATACCGTCTAGAACGATAATTTGAGTTCTGGCATTTTCGCTTACTTGACTGTTGTGGAGAGCTCTATTTCGTGATGACATGACAATTCCGGAGCGATAGACAGGCCGACCTTTGAAACACAAGTATAAACTAACTTTCTTTCAACACCTGCGTAACAAATATCTTACTTAGTGCTCAACTTAAACACGCATTATTTTTTCCTAGAGAATCCGGACTGTAGCGCCGTTGATTGAACCGCTCCATAAATATGACCTATCAAGCAATCTTGACCAAAAAGGGATGGGAAGAATCGCGATCGGTATTACATTCATCCCGATATGAAGGCGGCATTCTGACAAAATTGGTTTGTGCCGGCCTAACGATATAGACGTCACATAACCGCGACTTTAGCCAGTGTTTTACGGAAGGCGTTAACATGGCCAAAATGCAGGTGCACATTTTGCATTGCCTCGAAGTCGGTCGCGGGCTCGCGTTGGGCGCGACGACCGGTATGAGCAATTATGGGTGGCGTAGGTGTTGTAACAGCTGACTTGAGCGAGTCAGCTGATACATCCTGTTAGCGCTTTATTACAACCAGGCTTAACGCATCAGGACAAGGTCGGCGTATTCGAAAGGACGGTACGCATTTTTTCATGGAACGACATCGTTTCACGCATCCTGTGGCGATCGGCAGCAATGGCGCGCGCCTGTGCGATCCAATTGTCGCGCTCCTGTCCTGGAAGCATGTGGTACAGCGTGCGCAAGTTTTGCGTAGCGCGAGGGGATACAAGCTCGAGGAAATTTTTGCGGCGCTCGCGGTCGTACAACTCGAGAATATCATCGCTCGCCCCGTCATGGATGACACGCCCGAGTGCCTCAACCAAAGCAAAACTATCGAACATGCCGCCGGTCAGCCCGAGTCCCCCAGTCGGGTTTGTAACGTGCGCGGCGTCGCCAACCAGCAGAATTCGGCCATGACGCATTCTGTCGGCGACGCGCTGGTGCATTCGATAAGGAGAGAGCGCATCAATTTCGAACTCGGCACCTTTTGGAAGAAGCGTGGAAAGGACAGTCATTGCGCGGTCTCTAAGGCCTTCGACAGGCAACGCCGGGTCTTCCACAAATGTCACCCGCCAGAAATTCTGCGGATCGATTTTGCAGATCACAGACCCGTAGACAGGGTCGATTTGCATCGTGGTCTTGCTGAAGCCGTGACTGTCGAGGTCAACTCGAAGATTGGTAGCAACGTAACGCTCTGGCCACGTAACACCAAAAAACTGCATTTTCAGAATTTCACGCCGAACAAAGCTTGCAGCACCGTCAGCGCCGATCAGCCAGTCGCCTTCCATTTCCTCGTCTTCGCCGCGCGATTGTAGCTGAACCGTCACGCCAGTTCCATGGTCGGTACAACCGACCAGCGAGGTTTGATATCGCACTGTAACGTTTGGATATTTCGCAAGATGCTCTAAAACTACGCGGGATAATTTATCTTGCCCTAAGTTGAGTGCGTACGGGAACTCTACCATCCCCTCCAGGCAGCTGAGATTCCAGCGAATCAGTTCACCGGTTTCGTGGATACGCCAAGCGTGATCCTGGCGCAGGAAGCCAGCCTTGACGCAATCGTCAAGAATGCCAAGGTCACGGAGATGGGGAAGGACTGAATAGTGGTAGACAAGTGCCCGAGGACTATCGTTTGGTTTCTCTTCCGCCTCCAACACGGTGACCCGGCTTCCTTGCCGAGCAAGACCCAAGGCAGTAAGAAGACCGGTCGGACCGCCGCCGGCGATAATAATATGTTTGCTCAATTCAGTTCTCCTATGCTTGGCTCAAGCGCGCCCGGCTGCAGCGGCAGTGCACAAGCGTTGATGGTAAATGACCCACACCCATGTTAGGAATGCTTACTGCTGGGGACGAGGTGCTTACAGGCCAAATACCCTTACCAACAACAGGGTCAAGCTTACGTCCATGAAAGCTGCCACCGATAGTCCCTGCTTCATCGACCTACTCGACCAATTTCGAACAAACCTTGTCACGCGCGAATGGCGACAACTACATTAGCGATGTCGAGCACATTGGCCACATGGCACCTCGCCCGTGTTGGAGGCAGTTTCTACAGTTCGCATATGAATACTAGAGACCCTCGCTACGACATCCTTTTTGAGCCGGTTCGCATCGGTCCGGTCACCTCGAAGAACCGTTTTTATCAGACCCCGTATGCGCTGGGCATCGGGCCACATCGATACCAGGACATGGTGGCGTTTCGACAGGCTCGCGCCGAAGGCGGCTGGGGCGTTGTCTGTGTTGAAGAGACGATGATCCATCCCACCTCTGGACACGACCCGTTCCAGGGGCCGCACCTTTGGTCAGATGCCGATATTGCCCGTGTCGCTCCGATGGCTGATGCCGTGCACAAGTTTGGCGCCCTCGCCGGTGTCGAGCTGGCGCACGTAGGCAGCTCCGGGCCCTGCTGGGAACACCGTGGTTACCCGCTTTCGCCCACCGCCGGTCCAGTACGCCTGCACCACAATCCTATCTCTACCAGGCAGATGGACAAGCGTGACATTGCCCAGTTCCGTCGCTGGTACGTGGACGCCGCGTTGCGTGCCAAGAAGGCCGACTTCGATATCGTGTACGTTTACTGCGCCCACGATTTGTCGCTCCTGCAGGATTTCCTCGTTAATCGCACCAATAAACGCACCGACAAATACGGCGGATCGTTCGAGAACCGGGTACGACTGCTTCGCGAGGTGCTCTCCGATGTCAAAGACGCCGTTGGCGATCGATGTGCGGTTGCCGTGCGTCTGGCTGTGGAAGAGCGTCGCTGGCAATCGAGCCTGAACACGCGCGAGGATGGTCGTCGCGTGATTGAGGAACTGGCCGAGGTGCCGGACCTTTGGGACGTCAACGTCAGCGATTGGGCCTGGGACACCGGCAGCTCGCGCTACTTCGAAGAAGGGCAGCAGGAACCGTTCGTTTCATTTGTCAAGCAAGTGACGAGCAAGCCCGTCGTGGGCGTTGGCCGCTTCACTTCGCCCGACGCCATGGTCAGCCAGGTCAAGCGCGGTATCCTCGATTTCATTGGCGCAGCACGCCCGTCGATCGCGGATCCATTTTTGCCCAACAAAATCGATACTGGCCAGATCGACGATATCCGCGAGTGCATTGGCTGCAACGTATGCGCTGCCGAGGTCATGAACCAGACCACGATTCGTTGCACGCAAAACCCGACAGCCGGCGAAGAGTTCCGTTTGCAATGGCATCCTGAGCGTGTCCCTGCTGCAGCCAATCCAACGCGAAACGTATTGGTCGTGGGAGGTGGGCCGGCTGGTCTGCAAGCTGCACTGACCCTGGGCAAGCGCGGCTACGAGGTATCCATTGCAGATGCGGGCGAAAGCTGGGGCGGTCGCCTCGTACGTGAACGCAAGTTGCCCCGCCTTGCCACGTGGGGCCGTGTGGTGGATCACCGAGTGAGCCTGCTACAGCGCATGCCCAATGTGCAGATGTACCTGTCCAGCCACCTGGGAGCTGATGATGTCATGGACATGGCGCCAGATCATGTCATCGTTGCCACCGGCTCGAGCTGGCGGCGCGATGGGACCGGCCGGACCCACGATGAACCAATTCCGGGTGCGGATTCCGCGCATGTGTTCACACCGGACGACGTCATGGACGGCAAGGCCGTAGGCGGCAGGATCATGGTCTATGACGACGATTACTACTACATGGCATCCGTAATAGCCGAGAAGCTGGCGCGCGAGGGCAAGCAGGTAACCTACGTTACCACTGCCAGTGAACCAGCACCATGGACTTTCAAAACGCTGGAGCAAGACCACGTCATACGGTCCATGCTCGCCGGGGGTGTCGAAATCGTGACCGGGGTAGCGATCACCGCCCTCGAGCAAGGAATCGTCAAGGCGCAACGAATGCTGAACGGACAAATGCTGACGCTCGAAGCCGACGCAGTGGTGTTGGTAACGTGCCAGAGCTCTGACGAAACGCTATACCAGGATCTGCTGAACCGACAAGAAAATGGCGAGTTGACGTCACTGGAACGCATCGGCGACTGCGTCGCACCTGCCTTCATCGCGCAAGCCGTGCGGGATGGCCATCGTGCAGCAATGAACTATGACTTGATAGATCACGTGGGCACATAACGCGTCCGGCAATAAAAAGCGTCTACGAATGCCGAGTATATGGGCCATGTGCAACGCCGAAGAAAACACAGTCTTTGCGCTCGGTCCCTCGCTTCAACACGGATTCCTAACTACCTAATCGCATATTCGAGAGCGGAAAGCACTAGCGGTAACCATAGACAAAAATGCGACTGCATAACAAAGCGACCAGGAAACTGCTTCCTGCAGTGAGCTATGCCCGCATACCGTAATCCGCCCGATTTTGGAACGCACAACAACCCTTCGCCGCTATTTTCAAGGCAGTGACGACCAGTAGTTCGATAGTGCCAATGCGATCGAGCCGTAAACGACAATATAGGTTGGTTTCCAACCAAGTCAGGGTCGGTAGAACCGCGCGAGAAAAATTTCCTTGGACGAGTCATCGCGGCGTAGTACGCGCCAAGGAACTGATGCCAGGAGGACGAACCGCCCTAGCACGCCCTCCCCTATCGCCAGACAGTGTGCGACCTATGCCGAAGCTTGTGGCAACCTATACATGCTCGACCGGCTGATCATGAATTGGTCATTCAAGACTAATGCACTAAATCAGCGAATCTTGCAAATCATTAAATTAAATATCAAACGGACCGGCGCGAATCAGCGCGGCAATTGAATATTGTTTGTGCTGCCATAAGCGTCCAGCCACTCCATTGGATCCCGCATGTCAACCCAACCACAAAACGGACTGCACATCCGGTATCCCATCAGTTCACGAACGCGCGTCGGGAGCGCGCGCGCGCGCGCGGGTGTGACCGCCAAATATTGATTTTCCTCTTGGCGCATATATCCAAGCGTGTACGAAATAGCTACCGCAATTCGTCGTTCATGCTCGGTGATATTACTACCGCCTGCGTGATAAAGTCCGCCTACGTAGATGAGCGCAGAACCCCGAGACATCTCTACCGGAATGGTTTCTTCAAGCCGTGGAATTCGCTCGTCATCCCAGCGATGACTACCTGGAATAACTAACGTGCCTCCGTTTTCTGCGGTGTAACGCGTGCCGGCGAACAAAGCCTGTACCAGTGTTGGCGGACCCGGATGACGAGTGTAATACATGCTGTCATCGCGATGGATTTCCTGAGCTTTTTGTCCCGGCCAGATTTCGATCGCCTGGGTGACCGATAGCTGGATTGTCGGGCGCATCTGCAACTTTTGTGTGGTCGTGCCGTCCGCACTCGCGCCTGACCATACACCGTCATGTACGAGCAGTCGCTCGGCCGCGCCGATAAATGCAGGCGCGAGCATGAGATCAGCGGTGCGGTCGGAATGTTGCAGCAATGCATTGCAACGCCGCGTCCTCGTACCACTGAAGCCCGAACCAAATTCTTGCCGCTCGAAATGCGGTTTCAAGTCGGCTACAAGCTCAGTCATTACAGCATCATCGATAAGATCGGCAACGATGACACCGCCATCACGTTCGATGCACTCGGCTACATCATCCGCCGAGACGTTTCGCGAGAGGGTGCGCAATGAGGGTCGCATATTCGTTTCTGTGCCCTGGAGTTGAAAATTCAATACTCACGTGGATTGAGAGCAGTAACGAGGTTTAAGTGGGACAAAAAGCGATGATGAGGCCGAGCCAAGCGGCACTTTCTCTGCAGTAAGCGAAGCAGTGCCGCGCGAGGTGTAGGTATCTCAGGGTCACCTGATCCTTGCAGTTGTTGTTGGTTCGGTTGGCCGCTTGTAACCTCTTAAAAGATTCGCTGGTCGCTTACATTGACAAGATGTTGTGCACGTGTAATCGGTATCATCACATGCGCTAATCCGCCACCGCTTAACCCTTGAGGAATTTATCTATGTCTGAGCAGCTTTTGGCCGACCTCGGTGCGGCTTGGGACCGTCAGGACGTTGACGCTGTACTTGAGTGCTTTTCAGTAGATGGCACTTATTACGATGTAATGGGGGATCATCCCTTAGGAAAAGCATATCGCGGCCACGCAGAAATCCGGAAAGCATTAGTTGCTACTTTCTCAGCCTTTCCTGGAGCTCATTTGTTACCCGTTGGCCCGGCCATTTTTGGGGCCGATGGTAACGCAGCTTCAGAATGGATCTTTGAGTACAAGGAAACCACGGGCGCAACGGTGCAGCTACATGGGTGTGATTTCTTTGTAATTGTCGATGGCAAGATCGCAGTAAAGAATGCCTATATGAAATCTTACATCGCGTCTGACGCTGGGGAAAAAGCCGCAACTTGAACCTGGGTGACAGGACAATAAGCCAGCGGAGTTTTGCTTCATATTATCTTAAGGATGAATGCTCAACACTGTATAATTGACCAATGTTGCAATAGCATTCTGGCGTGCAAATGGCAGACGACACTAGCCCTTCCCGTCCGCATTAACTATAGGGTGGTTTGCAAGCGCAGCGGCCAAGAGGTTTTTAATAATTGTGTTCACCGGTCCGACACGGCATGTTGATCAGCTTGCAGTTTGTCCCGAATGACACGAGACCTTAGAGACTGTGTCTGCCTTCGTTCTCACGTATCCCTATAAACGATTTCAACGGGTTGGACTCCGGATCCTCAACATCGCTCATGCAAACGTGGGAGACATGGTGTCCAGTCTCTATTGACCTTGGTTGAAAAGTTGACAGTTCCTTCCTGGCTTTCGTGCACCCATCGCACCAAATCTCCGTAGGCCCACGAGCTTGCCAAGTGGCTCTATATTTATTGAAAGAACATAATGAAGATACTTGTTCCAGTGAAACGCGTGGTCGACTACAACGTCAAGGTCCGCGTCAAATCCGACGGCAGCGGCGTGGATATCGCCAACGTCAAAATGTCGATGAATCCGTTCGACGAGATCGCGCTGGAAGAAGGCACGCGCCTGAAGGAAGCCGGCAAGGTCACCGAAGTGGTGGCGGTGTCGGTCGGCGTGGCCCAGTGCCAGGAAACCCTGCGTACCGGTATGGCGATCGGCGCCGACCGCGGCATCCTGGTCGAGACCAGTGTCGAGACCGAGCCGCTGGCCGTGGCCAAGATCATGAAGGCGCTGGCCGACAAGGAGCAGCCGCACTTGATCATCCTGGGCAAGCAGGCGATCGACGACGATTCGAACCAGACCGGCCAGATGCTGGCTGCGCTGCTGGGCTGGCCGCAAGCCACCTTCGCATCGAAAGTGGTGCTGGAAGACGGTAGAGTGACCGTGACCCGCGAAGTGGACGGCGGCCTGGAAACCGTGGCCTTGACTCTTCCGGCCATCGTCACCACCGACCTCCGCCTGAACGAGCCGCGCTACGTGACGCTGCCGAACATCATGAAGGCCAAGAAGAAGCCGCTGGAAACCATCAAGCCGGAAGATCTGGGCGTCGATGTGACCCCGCGCCTAAAGACTTTGAAAGTGACCGAGCCTCCAGTCCGCGCGGCAGGTATCAAGGTGCCCGACGTAGCGACCTTGATTGCCAAGCTGCGCAATGAAGCCAAAGTCATCTAATCAACGATAAGAGAACATTATGGTCGCACTTGTTATTGCAGAACACGACAACTCCACTCTCAAAGGCGTAACCCTGAACACCGTTACCGCGGCCACGTTTTGCGGGAGCGACGTCCATGTGCTTGTGGTTGGCAGCAACTGCGGCACTGTTGCTGCACAGGCAGCCGAGGTCGCCGGCGTAAAGAAGGTACTAGTTGCCGACGCAGAGCATTTCGCCGACGCCCTTGCCGAGAACGCAGCCGAGCAGGTAGTGACTGTCGCAGCCAACTATTCGCATATCCTGGCGCCTGCTACCGCCTATGGGAAGAATATCCTGCCACGCGTAGCTGCGACACTTGACGTCGCCCAGATTTCTGAAATCATCCGAGTCGAGTCGCCGGACACCTTCGCTCGTCCGATTTACGCTGGTAACGCGATCGCCACCGTGCAATCCAACGACCCTGTAAAGGTTATCACCGTGCGCAGCACGGCTTTTGATGCCGCAGGTGTATCCGGTCACACTGCCGCCATTGAACGTGTTTCAAGTGTTGGCGATTTTGGCAAGTCAAGAGTCGTCAGCCGCGAATTGGCCAAACTGGATCGACCGGAACTGAGCGGCGCAAAGATCGTTATTGCAGGCGGACGCGGTATGGGCTCCAGTGAAAGCTTTAAGATTCTAGAGCCTTTAGCTGACAAGCTTGGCGCAGCCATGGGTGCTTCGCGCGCTGCCGTAGACGCTGGTTATGTACCGAACGACTGGCAGATCGGGCAGACAGGAAAAATTGTTGCCCCAGAGCTGTATATCGCGGTTGGTATCTCGGGCGCGATCCAGCATTTGGCCGGAATGAAAGACTCTAAGACCATCATCGCCATTAATAAGGATCCTGAAGCGCCAATTTTTTCCGTTGCAGATTACGGCGTCGTGGGGGATTTATTTGAGCTCGTTCCGGAACTTACCCAGCAACTATCCTAACGCCGCGTCACGCCAAGACGAGCTGCAGCAGGCGAAATGCACGCCGTCGGTCGGGCAGATGCGTAGGGGCGGCCAGCTATCGGGCGAGACCATACCGACGGCATGACATGAATGGACTCCGGTGGCGAACTATTGAAGTGTTCACGCAGTAGCGATATCGAAAAAATGAAGCGGAAAAGGCTTGCATCCCGCTTCTTTTGTTTGCTTGTCCTCGGCTGCTTGATATACCAATCAATCAACCGTGAGGTCCTGACATTCCGCGTATTCGCGAACCGGGCCATGCGATCGAAGCTTTTGAGCGACCATATCACTGCAAATACCGACGGACGATTATGCGCCGCTAACCTAGAAAAAGCCGTGACGCCGCCTTGCGACACGCCGCCGCGAGCAAAAAAATGTGGATGAGCGAATTGGTGACAATATCATCGCGACGAAATTGGTGAGAGGTCAAAATAAGTAAAGCCGTGTTGACTGTAAGCGTTCGATCAAAAAATTCTTTCGATATTGGTATAACATAAGCGTCCCCAGCTTCGAGCGTTTTGCGTTACATCTACTATTGATAACTCCACCACCCCTTGTATCACGTGCATGTATTACCTACCTCCTGGCTGAGGTCGAGATGGTAAGGCCAGGCCGAACTCGTTCTCCGCGTATGCAAGCGTCACGTCCTGATCGACTGGAATTCCGTTGTCGCTTCCATTTCCAGAGAAAAGCGCCAGCCGACTTCCTCGCCCTCTTTTTTGCGCGGCTCGGCGTTTTTACGCTTGAGGTAAGCCATATATGATACATAGACAGGCAGATCTGAAGGTTGCGGCCTATCTCGTGACGCGCTGCAGTCATTTGTTTTCGCCACACTCCGGACCAGCGCCGATCTTTTGTTTAAAGCCCTGGCGCGGGATCGAACAGTTTCCCAGATTATCGTGATGCTCGACTGTCCGTACAGAGGCGAAATAGAAATTCCCGCATCCTTGTACGGACCTTATTTGAACGCGGGTCCGATTGAATCACTTCTTCATCGAAGACAGAACATTTCAAAGCCATACGAGCCGGACGCTGGTATCAAGCGAATGGAAAGCTGAAGCAGGCCGCGATTAGTCGAGTTACAAACGAGCGCTTGCTGTCCCTCGCCGAACCCCATATTTTTTCAATGGTTAGGAATAATCGGTTTTAGCCGAGTTGCTTGGCGACTGCACTAGTGTTGCTTACAGCATGACGCAATGAATTTTAGAGCTTACTGATGAGATAGCAATTGAGTAGGTGGTCAACGAGGACAAGCATAGATGAGGAATTTAAAAGATGGACCACTACCCGGCAGTCCGTGCTCTTTATGCATTTAGACGTGTTGTAGAGCTGCAGTCGTTTATTGAGGCGGCAAGAGATATGAACATGTCAGGCGGAGCCATTAGCAAGTTAATATCTGGTCTTGAAGACGAACTGGGCGTGCGTCTGCTCACCCGTACCACACGTCGCGTAAGCCCGACCGAATCAGGACTCGCCTACTATGAGGTCGCAGCGTCAGTCCTGAATCAACTCGAATCGGCAACCGAACTGGTACGCTCACAGAGATTGCGGCCGCAAGGCAGGTTGAAAGTTGGTGTCCCGACCTCTTTCGCGTTGATGGTGCTTTCCTCGCGACTGCCAGTATTTGTTGAACAGTTCCCAGATATAAAGGTGGATCTGTCGTTAAACGACTGTTTTGTCGATATAGTGGAAGAAGGATTTGACTGCGCCATCCGTATTGCGTCACATCTGGAAGATTCGTCGCTTGTTGCAAAGGCACTTGGCGCAGCAGAGCGTTTGATTGTCGCGTCCCCGATCTACCTGGCGCGCCATGGCGTCCCTCAATCACCCAGCGAGTTGACAAAGCACAGTTGTCTTCTTTATTCGTTATCTGCTACATCTGACAGTTGGCCTCTCACAAATGGAAACTCTAGCGCGCCGGTGTATGTTACCGGCCAACTCTGCGTGAATAACAGCATGATGCTTCGCCACGCTTTGTTATCGGGGCTTGGTTTGGCGCTTGTCCCGCGTTTCGCAGTAGCGGATTTGCTGACGACTGGACAACTTATCGAAGTGCTTGAAGCGTTCCGGCCGATCCCGCACCATGTCTATGGCATGCTGCCAAATAGAAAACATCTACCCCATAAGGTTGAGTTGTTTCTTGGGTTTGTACGCAGTTGTATCATGTGTCCGGAGCCCTCATCCTACGGAACGTCGATCTAGAATGAAAATTTGCGACTGCTAGCGAATCGAAAAGTTTTCATCGCAATCGTAAGGCATAGAAGCGATTCATACGCAGTATTCGCAGCTGGCGCACGCTGTTACCGTGCTTACGAACGTTGCCGATTGTCATAACTTCTGCTCGGAATTTGTTTGGTTGCTACTTAACGCTCTGCATAGTCTTAATTTTTTTGAAAAGCTGTATTCGTCTTATGTCGACTCATTTTTATGAACCTCATCAGGGCCACAGGCTTCCTCATGATCCTTTCAGTGCAATTGTCGGCCCCAGGCCGATTGGATGGATCTCATCGCTGAGCCTGAACGGCTTTCCCAACCTGGCTCCCTATAGTTTCTTCAACGCTTTTAACTATGTACCGCCGATTATTGGTTTCGCAAGCATTGGTGAGAAAGATACATTGCGCAATGTGCGGGAAAGTGGAGAGTTCGTATGGAACCTTGCGACCAGATCGCTAGCGGAAGCAATGAACATTAGTTCCGCGGCAGTCGCGCCGGAAGTCGACGAGTTCGAACTCGCCGGTCTTACATCAGCGCCTTGCCGCCTAATCAATGCACCCCGCGTGGCAGAGAGCCCAGTGTCATTCGAATGCAGAGTAACCCAGACATTTCAATTACAGCGCGCGGACGGGGTACAAGTGTCGACGTGGCTGGTACTAGGCGAGGTCGTAGGCGTCCACATTGCAGAGTATGCGCTGAAGGATGGGATTTACGATACCTCCGCAGCCAGCCATATCTTGCGTGGCGGCGGCCCCGCCGATTATTTCGAAGTTAGTCCTGGGCAGTTATTCAAAATGCATCGCCCGCGTTAGCCGTAAGCATTTGAGAACTCGTTTGACCGATTTCGACTGAGTCTTTATTCTCAATGATATAAAATTTTTGTGAGGGGTAGGCGCAGATTGATAGAAGGTCGGCGCATGCCCTGGTTTACGGAGGTGCCCCAGTGCGCGTCAACTGGTTAACTCAAGCTTGTGCGTTGTCGTCATTTAGCTGTTAGTGGCTCGCGTTGAAAGCGCCGTGCGATCGGGAAAACATTGCATAATTCTCGTGCAGGCGGCAGGCAGACTATACCCATTGATCATTAGTGTGCAAGGCCTTGCAGGAACGTTTTGGTACGTGTAGGCCGGGGCTTCCGTCACGATCTGATCATTTCGCTCAACCACACGTTAGTTATACATTATCGTTCAGTTCCGCTCAACCAATGAGATTGGAACATGACCACTTCATAAGCGCGGATTGCTGACAAATCGGAAATATGTTGTTTCGCTAATAGAGCTTTTTCTCTCGAGTGAATGCATTTATTGTTCTGCATGCATCACAGGCACTCCCGGGTGCTGCATACTCGACAATTTACCTGAGAAATTAAATGAAGAAACTAATTACGACACTATTTATAGCTGCCAGTCTGGCAATTTCCGGAGGGGGTTACGCAAGCAATAACGGAAAGGTTCTTGACCAGCTCACGCCAGAGAACAGTATTCTGTTACTTATTGACTACCAGCCGCAATACGTGTTCTCAACGCGGTCGACCGATATCGATACGTTGGTCAATAACACAGTCGGTCTGACAAAAGCTGCCGCTGCGTTCAAGGTGCCTACGGTAATCACGACCATTACAGCAAATATGTTCGCCGGCCCGTTGCTTGACAAGATTCAAACTACGGTGCCGAAAAATTTGCCGATTGATCGAACTATCATTAATGCGTGGAAGGACGAGCGCATCGCGAAAATGATCAGAGCTTCTGGACGGAAGAAAATCATCATGGCCGGTCTTTGGACAGATAATTGCGTGATGCTGCCAGCACTTAGCGCCCTTGCAGAAGGTTTTGAAGTGTATGTGGTGACGGATGCCAGTGGCGATTACGATGCAGTGTCCCACGAACGCGCAGTGCAGCGCCTGACTCAGGCAGGCGCAGTGCCTGTGACATGGCTTCCTGTAATGCTTGAGTGGCAGGCCGATTGGTCCAGATCCGCAACCTCTGGAGCGGTGAATGCGATCATTCGAGAACATGCTGCGGCGATGAGTGCCGGGGCACAGTACCGTGCCGCTGTCGTGACACCACAGCAATAGATACGTCTTTTGGGGGGACCTCCTGTCTCGATCTGAACGACGAGAGCTGGTATAAGATGCCTATCGGCGTGGGACAGCGTCCCACTTTGCGATAGCAGGGGCTAGTCGGACTGTAACCGACGTATTCGGTTGCGGGACAGCTTGCCCCTCGAACATATTTTGTCCAAGTTGTTAAATGTAGCGTACATATCCTGCAACCGCATTTCTTTGCAGAGCTCAAGAATTTCCATAGCCATTACGATGCCGCGGCACTTAGAGAAAAAAATGGAACTGTCACCAACCCAAACAAGCCAGTCCACAGCATATACCCGGTCGCCAGGGTTTTTGCGCAGCCTGAACGCCTTCGACTGGCTGTACGGCGCCGCTCTCTTGGCAGGGGCGCTGTTCGCGCTGAACCGCTACGCCCACCACATGGACATCTACGAGAAGGTGATCCTCGTCCTGAGCGCCCCGACCTTCGCGCTGCTGGGCTGGTACTGGAAGCCGATGCGCTGGCTGCTGCCGCTGGTGGCCCTGCTGTCGCTGTGGGCGATCTCGCTGTACGGCGGCGCCATCGAGGCCGCCAACCAGAAATTCTTCCTTAAGTACATGCTGTCGAGCCAGTCCGCCATCCTGTGGATGAGCGCGCTGTTCGTGTTCTCGACCGTGTTCTACTGGCTGGGCCTGGTCAGCCGCTCGGAATTCGGCGGCTCGGTCGGCAGCAAGCTGTGCTGGGCCGGCGTGGTGCTGGGCGCGACCGGCATGATGGTGCGCTGGTACGAGTCCTACCTGATGGGCCCGGACGTGGGCCACATCCCGGTGTCGAACCTGTACGAAGTCTTCATCCTGTTCGCCATCATCACCGCGCTGTTCTACCTCTACTACGAAGGCCGCTACGCGACCCGCCAGCTCGGCCCCTTCGTGCTCCTGATCATCGCGGCCGCCGTCGCCTTCCTGCTGTGGTACACGGTGTCGCGCGACGCCGCCCAGATCCAGCCGCTGGTCCCGGCCCTGCAGAGCTGGTGGATGAAGATCCACGTGCCGGCCAACTTCATCGGCTACGGCACCTTCGCGCTGGCCGCCATGGTCGGCTGTGCCTACCTGCTGAAATCCCACGGCATCCTGGCCGACCGCCTCCCAAGCCTGGAAGTGCTGGACGACGTGATGTACAAGTCGATCTCGGTCGGCTTCGCCTTCTTCACCGTCGCCACCATCCTCGGCGCCCTGTGGGCGGCCGAAGCCTGGGGCGGCTACTGGTCCTGGGACCCGAAGGAGACCTGGGCCCTGATCGTCTGGCTCAACTACGCGGCCTGGCTGCACATGCGCCTCATGTCCGGCCTGCGCGGCCGCGTGGCGGCATGGTGGTCGGTGGTGGGCCTGCTGGTGACGACCTTCGCTTTCCTGGGCGTGAACATGTTCCTGTCTGGTTTGCATTCATACGGGGAACTATAATCCCGTACGTCGAAATTTCTGCGTCATTGCTCGCTTGGGCCCGCGTGCATGAAGGCATTGTCAACTCAACGCAGCCCAGCAGATTTTGTGAAATAGCGGGATGAAATCCCCCGGAGTTTCCGTGTCTTCCGCTATCCGCATTAGACTATCAGTCATTTGATCTGGCTGGACTTCCGGTTCTCGCCGAGTCTCACGAGATCGAGAAGCGCATGGCCAATCGCGACGCCATTGTCACCTACGAGACGAGTCGCAAATGGACGTCGAAGTTTGGCCAGCAATCTTCTAATGTGCTGAGCCGACGTCGGCCCAAGCGCGGAACAAAAAATTTTGCGCTATCCGAGCATCTTTACCCGTCCAAGATGAGTTCAAGTTTGAGCAGGCTGTCCGACGCGTGCCGACTTCTTCAGTGAGGGTAATCCGCACTGTTGCTTTCACGTATGCATCCTCCCTTTCTTCAATGGCGAATCTCGCAAGCTTGCTGGTATTGGCGGCGTTCGCGTTCATTAACTACGCGCCCCGATCGCATTACGTACTTTCGTGTGAAAGTACGTAGAGGACGGACTATCGGTTGGATCGCGATTTATAAGGAGACATGCGAACACAATCCGAACCGAGTTCAGCCGTGGGCGGAGAGACATGCATCTTCGGCTGTGGGCGGAGGGACATGCATCGTCAATGCACAGTATGCTTGAATGTTGCGGTCCTCGAAAACCAACAGGCTGGACTACCACCACTCGGGTAGACATTTCTGACCTATGATTTGAGCATAGGAGAAATGAATGAGTACACAGCGTTACACCCCCGAATTCAAGGAAGAGGCGGTCAGACAGGTGGTCGAACGAGGCTACCCGGTGCCGGAGGTGGCGGCCCGGCTGGGCGTGTCTGCCCACAGTTTGTACAAGTGGGTCAAGGCGGTAATGCCGACCAAGGATGAGAAGCAAAGTGCCGAGCTGGTTGAGGCGAAGAGCGAGATCTTACGGCTGCGTTCCCAAATGCGCCGGCTGGAAGAGGAGCGAGATCTGCTAAAAAAAGCCGCACGGTACTTTGCCAGGGAGCCCGAGTAAAGTACCGGTTCATGAACGAACACCGGCACGAGTTTTCGCTTGTGATGATGTGTCGTGTTTTGAAAGTGGCTCGGGCCGGGTTCTATCAATGGCTCCATCAGCCGATATCTGAGCGGGCAAAGGAAGATGCCCGGCTTGTCGAAGCGATCCGTCACTCGTATGCAGCTAGTGGTGGCGTCTACGGTGCCAACCGCGTTTTCGGTGATCTACGAGAAGCTGGCGAGACCTGTGGCCACAATCGCGTAGCACGACTCATGCAGGTCAACAAGATCAAGGCGATACGCGGCTATAAAGCACCGCGCAGAATTGCTGGGCGGCCTTCGATCATCGCTCCTAATCGACTGAATCGGGAATTTACCGTTAATGCCCCTGACGTCAACTGAAGCAAATGTGTATACACCAGCATCATTGTAAGTTATTGAATTTGTGCTAATTATATTCCTGCTGTAC
>JAIENA010000021.1 GCA_019751755.1 Burkholderiaceae bacterium
GGCCCTGGCCGGCGCCCGCCCCGCCGCGCCGATGCCAATGCCGGCGCCGCCGTCCGCCGGCGGCAGCCTGCTGCAAACCACCTTTTCGCTGCTGCTGGTGCTGGCCATCCTGGTCGGCCTGGCGTGGCTGTTAAAGCGTTATGGCCCGAAAAGCATCACCGGTAGCGCCAATGTGAAACTGGTCGGCGCCTTGAGCGTCGGCGCCCGCGAGCGGATTCTGGTGGTGGAAGTGGGCGAACAATGGATCGTCGTGGGCGCATCGCCCGGCCGCATGAACGCGCTGGCCACCATGCCACGCCAGGAAGCGGAGAGTGACCTGCCCGCCGCCGAGTCCGGGCCAATTCTGCCCAGCGCGAACTTCGCCGAGTGGTTCAAGCAGACGATTGAAAAGCGCAATGGTAAATAAGAAACACGGCCGCATGGCAACCACCGCGCAGTGTCTGCTGGCCGCCGCCCTGGCGGCGCTGCCATTGCTGGCGGCCGCCGAGCCGACCATCCCGGCCTTCACCAGCGCCCCGGCCGGTGGCGGCGCGACCAATTATTCGCTGTCGCTGCAAACGCTGATCCTGATGACGGCGCTGACCTTCATCCCGGCGGTGTTGCTGATGATGACGGGTTTTACACGCATTATTATTGTGCTCTCCCTGTTGCGCCAGGCCATGGGCACACAGTCGGCGCCGCCCAATCAGGTGATGATCGGCATGGCGCTGTTCCTGACCTTGTTTGTCATGAGCCCGGTACTCGACAAGATTTATGTGGACGCTTACCTGCCGCTGCAGGATAACAAGATCACCATGCAGGAAGCGCTGGAACGGGGCGGCGCCCCACTCAAGGCGTTCATGCTGAAACAGACGCGCCAGTCCGACCTGGCCCTGTTCGTCAAACTGTCGCGCACGCCAGCGCTGCAGGGACCGGAAGACGTGCCGCTGAAAGTGCTGGTGCCGGCCTTTGTCACCAGTGAACTGAAAACCGCGTTCCAGATCGGCTTCGCCATCTTCATCCCCTTCCTCATCATCGACATGGTGGTGGCGTCGGTGCTGATGTCGATGGGGATGATGATGATGTCGCCGGCCGTGATTTCGCTGCCCTTCAAGCTGATGCTGTTCGTGCTGGTCGATGGCTGGCAATTGCTGCTCGGCTCGCTGGCGCAAAGCTTTTACTAGAAAGGCTGCCGATGACACCAGAAAGCGTATTGACCATGGGCCGCCAGGCCATGGAAGTGACCCTGATGGTCGCCGCGCCCATGCTGCTGGTGGCGCTGGTGATCGGCCTGGTGATTTCGATTTTCCAGGCCGCCACGCAAATCAATGAAGCCACCCTGTCCTTCATCCCGAAACTGGTCGGCATTTTTGTCGCGCTGGTGGTGGCCGGCCCATGGATGCTGTCCGTCATGCTGGATTACATGCGGCAAGTGTTTACCGGCATTCCCGCCCTGGTCGGCTGACGCGCGACCGTGACACCCCTGTCCATGCAGAAAAAAGTTTCCTGACAGCCTCATGATTACGCTGTCCAGTGCCGATATCAATACATGGATCGCATCGCTGCTGTGGCCGCTTGCGCGCATCCTGGGGCTGATTACCGCCGCGCCCGTGCTAGGCAACCGCAGTGTTCCCACCACGATCAAAGTCGCGCTGGGCGTACTGCTGGCCCTGGTGATCGCCCCCACTGTGCCCAAGCTGCCGGCCGCCGACCCGATGTCGTACGCCGGCTTGCTGATCCTGGTGCAGGAAATGCTGATCGGCGTGGCCATGGGATTTACCATGCGGATCGTTTTTTCCGCGATTGAAATGGCCGGGGAAATCAGCAGTCTGACCATGGGCCTGGGGTTCGCGTCGTTTTTTGACCCGAATACCCAGGGACGATCGTCGGCTATCAGCCAATTCCTCGCATTGATTGCTACAATGGCATTTATTTCTGTCAACGCACACTTGGTATTACTGTCGGCGCTGGCGGAAAGTTTCCAGACGCTGCCGATATCCGGCATCCCGATTAATGGCAGCGGCTTCAAGCGCGTTGCCGACTGGGGCGCCCGTATCTTCAGCGCAGGCTTGCAATTGTCGCTGCCGATGGTGGCCGCCCTGCTGCTGGTCAACGTGGCGCTGGGCGTATTAACGCGCGCCGCGCCGCAATTGAATTTGTTCGGGATTGGTTTCCCGATTACGCTGGGGGTTGGTTTTATCGTAATAGCAACAACGCTGCCTTATTTGACCACGCCGCTGGAAAATCTGTTCAATCAGGGTGTGGAAAAAGTCCGGGAATTGCCGCGCGTGTGGGTTGCGCGTGAGCAACAACCGGCGCCGGCGCTTAATCGAACACGCCCGCCGGTCGCCCAGTAACTAAGCAGCACGTGCAATCAATTGATTTCCATGGAGAAAGTCCTGGTGTATCATGGTTGAGCCGCCCAGGAGAAAATCACTCATGAGTTCCATCGTCCCAACTTTCTCAACTGATCAGATCGTCGCGTTCACGACCGATCAGCTGATTTCCTTTACGACAGAGGAAATCCGTGACCTGACGACGGAACAGATGGTGGTCTTGACCACGGATCAGTTGCCGGCGTTTACCACGCTGCAGTTATCGGCGATGGAGTCCGACGATCTGGCGGTGCTGACCAGCGACCAAATCCCCGCGCTGACCACGCTGCAAATCAGCGCCCTGCAGACGGCCCAGCTGCGCGCCCTCGGCACGGTCCAGCTGGCGGCCCTGGAAACGCAAGACATCGCGGCGTTGCGTTCGTCGCAATTCGCGGCGCTGCAATCGCAGCAACTGGCCGGACTCAACTCGAACGCCGTCGCGGCGCTGACCTTGACGCAAGTGGGCGCCATCACGTCGCTGCAAGTGATGGGGTTGACCAGCGACCAGTTGGCCGCGTTGAACAGTGCCCAAATCGGCGCCATCAGCCGCAACACGCTGGCCGCGCTTGATACCTGGCAAGTCAGCACCTTGACCACCGACGCCCTGGCGTCATTGAGCAGCAGCCAGTTGGCGGCGCTGACCTCGCTGCAAGTGCCGGCGCTGACCACCGGCCACATTGCCGCGCTGACCAGCAAGCAATTGAATAGCTTGTCGCCCACCTCGCTGGCATTGTTGTCGACCGAACAAATTGCCGCCATCGAGACCGATGACATTCCCGGCCTGACCACCGCGCAATTGGCCGGTCTGTCGGATGAACAACTGGCGTCGATCAATACCGATCAGATCATTGCCCTGTCCACCGCGCAGATGGCGGCGCTGCGCTCGGGTACCATTGCGAACTTGACGACGGCCCAGATCGCCGCGATTGAAACGCGCGACATTGCCGCGCTGACGTCGCGCCAGGTGACGGCGCTGACCAACACCCAACTGGCGGTGCTGACCACCGACCAGATGCTGGCATTCGAATTGGTCGACTTGCGCTCGCTGACCAGCGCCCAGGTCGCCGCGCTGACCACCGAGCAATTGAATGCCCTGGCCACGGTGGCCGTGTTGACGTCGACGCAATTGCGCGGCTTGACCAGCGACCAGATCATTGCACTGGAAACCCAGGATGTGGCCGGTTTCAACAGCAGCCAGTTGAATGCCCTGACCGATGAACAAGTCGCCAGCCTGACCAGCGACCAGATCATTGGTTTCTCGGCCAGCCAGTTCGCGACCATGCCGACCGCCTTCCTGGCGCGCCTGGGCACGGCGCAGATCAGCCAGATTGAAACCAATGACATTGCCGCGCTGCGCACCACCCAGATCGCCAAACTGGGGACGGAGCAAATTGCCGCGCTGACCACGGACCAGTTCTCCGCGCTCAACAGCACCGCCATTGCCGCCTTTGCCACCAGCCAGGTGGCGGCGCTGACCACCGAACAGCTGGAAGCGCTGTCGACGCTGGCCGCCATGAACAGCCGCCAGGTCGGCGTGCTGACCACCGAGCAGATTGCCGGCCTGTCGACCCGCAACCTGGTGACGCTGACCAGCAGTCAGATCGGCGCATTATCGGATGAACAAATCCAGGCGCTGACCAGTGACCAGCTGGTGGCGTTGACCACGCGCCAATTCCAGGGCTTGAAATCGTCGGCGCTGGCGGCGCTGACGACCGACCAGATCCCGCTGATCGAAACCCAGGATATCGCGGCCCTGCTGACGACCCAGCTGATCAAGCTGTCGGCGGAACAAATCGCCGTGCTGACCACCGACCAGATGGCCGCCCTGTCCACCGCGGCCGAGGCCGCGCTGACCACCTTGCAGATCGGCGCGCTGTCCACCGCCCAACTGGCGGCGCTGCCGTCGCTGGCCGCGCTGACCTCGCGCCAGTTCGGCGCCATGACCAGCGACCAGATCGCCGCGTTCAGCACCGACAGTATCGCCACCCTGAAAACCAGCCAGCTCGCGGCATTGAATGGCGAGCAATTGTCCGCCTTCACGTCCGACCAGTTGATTGCGCTGTCCGGCGCGCAAATGCGGGCCCTGTCCACTGTCGCACTGGCCGGCCTGTCGACCGCCATGATGGCCGTGATTGAATCGACCGACCTGGCCGCGATGTCGTCGCGCCAGTTGGCTTCGCTGAGCACCGACAAGATCGCCGCGCTGACCACCGACCAGTTGCCGGCCCTCGGCACGTCGTTGATTGCCGGCCTGACGACCGACCAGATCGCCGCGCTCTCCACCGACCAGTTGAATGCGCTGTCGAACCTGTCCGCGCTGACCACGCGCCAGGTGGCCATCCTGTCGTCCGACGCAATTGCCGGGATCGATGTCACCGACTTTGCCACGCTGAAAACGTCGCAAATCGCCGCGCTGCAATCGCAGCAGGCCGCCGCGCTGACCACCGACCAGATTGTCGCGCTGACCAACGGGCAGGCGCAGGCGCTCAATTCCGCCGCGCTGCAAGCCCTCAATTCCGACCAGTTGCAGGCGATTGAAATCAGTGACTTCATCGTCATGCGCTCGAGCCAGCTGAGCAAGCTGTTGACCAGCCAGATCGCCGCCTTGAGCACGCTGCAAGTGGCCAACCTGACCACCTCGCAGCTGGCCGGTCTGAGCGCTGAACAAAAAGCGGCGATGACCACTGACCAGCTGGCTGCGCTGACGTCGATTTCGTCCTTCACCACGGCCGCCATTGCCGCGCTGACCACCGACCAGATCGCCTCGCTGTCCGACGCCACCTTGGCTACCCTGCGCACCAACCAGGTTGCCGCGCTGACCAGCCTCCAGTTGCAAGTGTTGAACAGCAACCAGATCATTGCGCTGACCACGCAGCAATACGCCGCGCTGACCACCCGCCAGATCGCCGCGCTGACCACCGACCAGTTGCCGTTCATCGAAGTGGCGGACCTGGTGGCCTTGCGCACCTCGCAACTGGCGACCATGTCGACCGAGCAGATCGAGTCGCTGACCGCGACCCAGTTTGGCAACCTGACGACGCAGGAAATCGCCGGCCTGACGACCTTGCAAATCGCCTCGCTGACGCAGGCCAAGCTCGACGCGCTGTCCTCGCTGGCGCCGCTGTCGAGCCGCCAGTTGGCGGCGCTGACCACCGACCAGATCGGCATCCTGGCGGTGGACAAGATCACCACGCTCAGGAGCAACCAGATTGCTGGCCTGACCAGCCTGCAAGTGGGCGCCCTGACCACCGAACATATTGCGAACTTCAATACCGCGCAAATCCGCAGCCTGTCGACCTCGACGCTGGCGGCGCTGAGCACGGCGCAAGTGGCGGCGATCGAAGACGGCGATATCGCCATTATGCTGACGCGCCAGATCGCCTCGTTCACCAGCGACCAGATGGCGGCGCTGACCATCAGCCAACTGAGCCAGTTCAGCACGCAGCAAATCGCCGTGCTGAACTCAAACCAGTTGAATGCCATGACAGCCGACCAGGTCGCCGCCCTGTCCACGCTGGGTTCGATCAGCACCACGCAAATTGCCGGCATGACGTCCACGCAAATCCAGGCCATTACCTTGGCCCAGATGGCGGCGCTGCGCACGAGCCAGCTGAACGCCTTCACCACGGACCAGATCGCACTGCTGTCGGTTGACCAGATTGCCGCCCTGACCACCCGGCAGATGGCGGCGCTACCGACCAAGCTGTTGAATGCGCTGACGGCCGACCAGGTGGCCGCGATCGAAATCGACGATATTATTGTGTTGACGTCGGGCCAGATGGCCGGCCTGTCGAGCGCCTTCGCCCAGGCGCTGACCCAGAACCAGTTGGGCGAACTGACGACGCGCGAAATCGCCGCGATGGGTTCGGCCGCGCTGACCGCGCTGAGCTCAGACCAGTTGGCCGCGCTCAGCACCTTGACCAGTTTGAGCTCGACACAGGTCGCCATGCTGACCAGCGATCAGATCGGGCAACTGCTCAGCACCGACCTGGAATCGCTGTCGACGCGCCAGATGGCCGGCATCGGCACGCTGCAGATGGCCGGCCTGACGACCGCGCAAATTGCGCTGCTGAACAGCGCCCAGATTCGCGCGCTGGGCATCCGGGCGGTCGAATCCATGACCACCGGCCAGGTCGCCGCGATTGAAGTGGACGACATCCCGGCCCTCAGTTCACGCCAGATTGCCAGTTTCGACACGGCGCAAATCACGTCCATGACGACCTTGCAGTTGCGCGCCATGACCAGCACCAGTATCGCCGCGCTGACGCCGGAACAACTGGCCGCGTTTTCCGATGTGCAAATGGCATCGCTGGGGCGTATTTCCGATTACACCACGAAGATGATCAGCGGCATGTCCACCGCGCGCATTGCCGCGATGACGGTGGAAGACCTGGTGCTGTTGAATACGCAGCAAATTGCCGCGATCAATTCGCTGCAATCGGCAGCCATGACCACGGCCCAGGTGATCGGCCTGACCACCAAACAGTTTGCCGCCCTGAGCACGCGTGCCTTGGGCAACCTGACCGCCACACAAATGGCGATCATTGAAGCCGACGACTTGGCGGCGCTGACATCGATGCAAATCCGCGCCTTGAACAGCGCGCAACTGGCGGCGCTGACACTGACGCAGGTTGGCAGCCTGTCCAGTGCGGCAGTGCGCGCCATGTCGTCGGGCCAGATTGCCGCCTTCAATACGGCGCAACTGGGCGCGCTCAGCACCCTGGCCGGCCTGGCCAGCGCGCAAATTGCCGCGCTAACATCGAGCCAGCTGGCATCGATGAGCGGCGACCGGCTGGCCACGCTGACCTCGTCGCAACTGGCGGCGCTGTCCACGGCGCAATGGCAAATGCTGAACTCGGCGCAAGTGGCGTCGCTCGACACCAAGCAATTCCAGTCGCTGACCACGCGCGCACTGGGCGCGCTGACCAGCACCCAGTTCGCCGCCATGGAAGAAGCTGACCTGGCCGCGCTGCACTCCAAACAGGTTGCCGCGCTGACGACGTTGCAACTGTCGGTGCTGGCGATCAACCAGATAACGGCGCTGTCGCTGGCCGGAATCGGGCAATTGTCGTCGCTCCAGGTGGGCGTACTGAATACCGCGCAAATCGCCGGACTGACCACCGCGCAAGCGCGCGCGCTGAATAGCCGCGCCATCGCCGCGCTGTCCACGCTACAAATTTCCGCCATGGAGGCGGCCGATCTGGGCGCCATGCGCAGCACGCAAATCCGCGCGCTGACCACCGCGCAGATGGCCGTATTGAGCCAGGCCCAGCTGGAAGCACTGGATTCGATCCAACTGAGCGTGTTGTCCACCGCGCAAATAGCGGCGCTGTCGTCGACCCAATTCAACGTGCTGGACTCGCTGATCTTCATGACGCCGGCGCAAGTGGCGGCCTTGCCGACCGAACGGATTGCCACGCTCGACAGCTCCAAGCTGGCACAGTTGCGCAGCGCGCAACTGGCCGCCATGACGACGCGTCAGGTGGCCTCCATGAACACCGCCCAACTGGCGGCGCTGAACACGTTGCAATGGCGCGCCATCGACGACGACGCCGTCGCCGCGCTCAGCACCTTCCAGATTGCCAACCTCGAAGTGGAAGACGTGGCCGCCTTGCAGACCAGTCAAGTGGCCAAGCTGCGCACCGACCAGATTGCCGCGCTGACCGTGGATGAACTGGGCGCCCTGACCTCGATCCAGCTGAGCGCACTGACCACCGGACAAATGTCGGCCCTCGGCACCGCCCACCTGGCGGCACTGAGCAGCCTGCAAGGCTTCACCACCAAACAATTGTCCGGATTGTCCAGCACGCAGCTGACGTCGCTCGACGAAACACGCTTGGGCACCTTGCGCACCATCCAAATCGCCGCCTTGAACAGCGTGCAACTGTCGTGGCTGACGACGGCGCAAATCGGCATGCTGACGACGCAGCAAGTACGCGCACTGTCGTCGAAAGCCATCGATGGCCTGTCCACCCTGCAATTACGCGCCCTGACGGCGGATGGCCTGCAGGCGCTGGCAACGGGCCAGTTCATCAGCCTGTCCACCGACCAGATCCAGTCGCTGTCGAGCGACCAGATGGGCTTGCTGACCTCGTCGCAACTGAGCGTGCTGACCACGGCGCAAATGCGCACCCTGTCGACCAGCCAGCTGGCCGCCTTGACCAGCCTGTCAGGCTTCGGCCTGACGCAGTTGGGCGCGCTGTCCAGTGAACAATTGAGCTCAATCGGCGAAAACCAGTTGTCGACCATTCGCACGGCGCAGTTTGCCGCGCTGTCGAGCCGTCAGTTGTCATGGCTCAGCTCGGCTCAAATCACGATGCTGAACTCGGGCCAGGTGCGCTCGCTGACGCCGACCGCGCTGAACGGCTTGAGCACCGCGCAAATCGCCGCGTTGGATGCGGAAGATTTGGCGGCCATGGCCACCGTGCAGGTGGCGGCACTGCGCTCCGACCTGATCGGTGGCTTGACGGCGACCCAGGTCGCGGCGTTGACGTCGGTGCAATTGGCGGCGCTGAGAACGACGCAAGTGAGCGCGCTCAGTACCAGCCAGCTGGCCGCGATGGAATCGCTGAGCGGCTTCAGCAGCATCCAGCTGAACGCGCTGACCACCTTGCAATTGACGTCGCTCGACCAGGCGCATATGGACACGCTGCGCTCGGTGCAAATTGCCGGCCTGTCGTCGCGCCAGGTGGCCGCGCTGACGTCCACGCAAATCGCCAGCCTGTCCACTTTGCAAGTGCGCGCGCTGTCGGCCTCCGCGCTGGCCAATCTGTCGACCACGCAAGTGGCGGCCATGGAGCTCGACGACGTTGCCGTGCTGTCGTCGACCCAGGTGGCGGCGCTCAAGTCGCAGCATATCGCGGCCATGAGCAACGACCAGTTGTCGGCGCTGGGCACGCGCACCATGTCCGGCATGAGCACGGCGCAAATTGCCGCCTTGTCCACGGTGCAGTTGGGCGCCTTCAGCAGCCTGGCCGGCTTGACGGCGATCCAGATTGCCGCGCTCAGCACCTTGCAGGCATCGGTACTCAATGCCGACCAGATCGATTCGCTGCGCACCAACCAGGCGGCGGCGCTCAGCACGCAATTCATTGCCTCCCTCAGCACGGCGCAAATTGCCATGCTGACCAGCGCCCAGCTCAATGTGCTGTCGGCGCGGGCGCTGGCGGCCCTGAACACACTGCAACTGAATGCCATGGAAGTGGCCGACTTCCAGGCCCTGAAATCGACCCAGGTGGCGTTGCTGACCACCACCCAGGTCGCCGCGATCGGCACTGACCGCATCAGCCTGCTGTCAACCTCGCAAATCCGGGCCTTGAAAGCGGCGCAGGTGTCGGCCCTGACGACCGATCAGCTGGTTAACATGACGGTGGCGGAATTCGCCGGCTTCACGTCGACCCAGGTGAAAGCATTTAGCGCGGAGCAGTTGGCCGTGCTGACCACGGAACAAAAAGACGCGTCGCCACTGGGCAGCCCGCTGCAGTTCGACCTCGATGGCGATGGCATTGAAACCCTGTCGATCGACAACGGCGTGCAATTCGACCTGTTTGCCACCGGCAACAAGGTACAAACGGGCTGGGCCGGCCAGGGCGACGGCCTGCTGGCAATGGACCGCAACCATGACGGCGTCATCAATGATGGCGGTGAACTGTTCGGTACCTCGACCACGCTGGCCAATGGCCAGCGCGCCCGCGACGGCTTTGCCGCCTTGGCCGAACTGGACAGCAATGCCGATGGCGTGATCGACAGCAAGGATGCGATCTATGGCGACTTGCGCATGTGGGTCGATGGCAATGCCGATGGCGTCAGCCAGGCTGGCGAGTTGCGCGCGCTGGCCGATGTGGGCATCGCCAGCATCACCACCGGCGGCCAGCAAGTCAGTGAAAAAGATGCAGGCAACTGGATCGGCCTGCGCGGCAGTTACGTCACCACCGAGGGCGTGCAGCGGGGCGTGGCCGACGTCTGGTACGCAACCAGCCGCAATGATGGCGCGGCGTCGCTGCGCGAGCAGGTCACCGCGCTGACGCAGGCCCTGTCCGGCTTCAACGGTGCTGCCGACGCTGCGGCCGGTGGCCTGGCCTGGCGTGACGCGGCCCCCTCCGGCGCCACCCTGGCGGTCGGCGCCGACCTGTTGGCGCACGAATTGCGCAGCTATGCCGAGCGCCACGCCGGCCCCGGCAACAGCGCCGCCACCGCGCTGACGGATGAGCAAAAACGGCGTGAGCCACCGCCAGGCATCCTGGCAGCGAAGTAACATCGAACGGGGCTGCGGCCCCGTTTTTCATGCTGATGTCACACACCGGGGGCAAACATGGTGCGGGGAAGGCCATGCGAAAACGCCCGGGGCACCTTGTTGGCGCGCCGGGCGTTGGCGGATCGAGCGGACTGCCGTGCGCCGACTAGTCAGCCGATAAAATTGAACAGCGACAGGCTGGTCAGCGTTTTATACGACTTTTGCGCCGCTTCCAGGCTGATTTGCTG
This sequence comes from Burkholderiaceae bacterium, assembly GCA_019751755.1. GTDB lineage: Bacteria > Pseudomonadota > Gammaproteobacteria > Burkholderiales > Burkholderiaceae_D > Rugamonas. Next base: position 10,836 of record JAIENA010000021.1, read on the forward strand.
TTGCGTGAAGTTGGAAATGGCCGTGATGGTGTCGATATCCTGCAAGTCGGACAAGGTCGATGCGTACTGGATATTCAAGTCTTCGCCCGCGCTGTCCAGGTAATCCATTTCCTTCAGGCGGGCGCCGACCGAGGCCCGCACCGACAGCACGTTGTCGATTGCATTGTCGAGATTGGCGTTGGCGCCATTGAGCAGGTTGGTCAACTTGGCCTGCCCCACCGCGCCGGTTGCGTCCGAACGTAAGGCGTTGATCACATCCTGCACCGTCTCGAACACGGATTTTTTGGCACTGGGGTTGACGGTGAACTTATCGAGATCCGCCGGATTGCCATGGATCTCGAATTGCAGCCCGTCAAACGCAATGGTTTCACCGCTCTTGTACGGAATCGGATCGGGCGGCACCGGATTGGCCGGCACCGGTTGGTTCAAGGTCAAGTCCATCACCGTATAAGTGGTGGTGGCGGGAATGCCGGGCGAGCCTGGCACCACGCTGAAATTGATTTCGTACTGGTGGTCGGTGATGGCACTGGCGTTGGTGACGGAGCCGGGCGAAATAATGCCGCTGCCGCCACGCGTGGCGTTGGCCGGGTCGGCCCCGGTCAGGAAGGTGCCATTACCGGTGGCATTGTTTTCAAAGATCGACGAACCGGAATCGCTGATCGCCAGCGAGCGGGTCGAGCCTACCTGCAGTGCGCGTTCGCCCTGGTCGCCCTGGTAAATCGCGCCGCTCGCGGTCTTGGCAAACGGCACACTGTCCTTGTAGCCGGAAAATAGATAGCCGCCGGCGCCATCGGCGGTATTGGCCACGCCCAGCAAGTCGGCCATGCGGGCTTCCAGCTCCACCGCCACCATGGTACGGTCCTGGTTGGTCATCGCCCCGTTGCCGCCATTGACGGCCAGGGTTTTGATGTCCTGCAACAGCGACGTGGTCGACGCCAGCGCGACTTCTTCCTGCGACAGCGACGAGCGGGCATTCTGGCGGTTGGTCACCAATTGCGTATTGACCGACTGCGACTGGGTGATTTCGAGCGCGCGCGCGGTGGCAATCGGATCGTCCGACGGCGCCAGGTTTCTGCGGCCGGTGGCCAGCTGCTGCTGGATCTTCGCCATATTGGTTTGCAGCGACGACAGCTGGTTCTTGCCGTGGTCGAAAATCGTCCTGGTGCTGATGCGCATGATCATGGTGTAGCTCCTTAGCGGCCCAGCGACACCAGCACGTCAAACAACTGGCTGGCGATCTGCATCACTTTGCCGGCCGCCTGGTAAGCCTGCTGGTAGCGCAGCAATTCCGCCGCTTCTTCATCGAGGTTCACGCCCACCACGCTCTGGTAGGCATTATTGGCTTGTTCGGCGGCGGAATCGGCCGCCAGCCCGCCAATCTGCACTTCGCGCGCCTTGTTGCCGACCGCATTGACCATGGCGGCATAACCGCTCTGGAACGTGGTCTTGCCGTTATTTAAGACGTTCTTGGTCTGCAAGCCGGCCAGCAACGCGCCGTTGCGGTTGTCCTTGGTGCCGCCCGCGTTCGGCGCGGTGATCGAAAACTTGTCGTTGTTACCAGGGCTACCCGAGATGGCGACGCTGATACCGCCAAAGGTGAAGGTGTCGCCCTCGGTGTAGGGAATCGGCGTGGTGCCGGCGGCGTAGGTGGTCGAGGCGCCGCCAACACCTTTCACCACCACGTCCTGGGTGGCGGGGAAACCGGTGAAGCCGCCGGCCGCCTTGTCATAGGCCAGCGTCACGGTGCCGTTCAGCTTATTGGCCGGATCGAGGAAGTTGGCATCGACCACGCCGGCGCTGATCTTGCCATTGCCGGTGTTGCTCAACGGCGCATTGGTGGTGACCGGGGCCGCCAGTGCGATCTTGCCGACGTCAGTCAGTGCCACGCCGATGGTGGACGCCGCATTCGTGGTCGGCAGGATTTCAAAGTGGTCGCCTTCCTGCGGCACACCGGTGATCGTGTATTCGACGCCGTCGATCATTTGCGGTTCCGTCTGCGGAAACGGCGAAATCACCGTCGACTGGCCATCGGACTGGCGCTTCAGGTACAGGTTGGTGCCGTCGTAATTCAAATCATACGTGCTGGTGGTCAGCGCGCTGGCATCCTTGACGATGCCCGTCACTTTTGCCGTACTCAGCGGCGAGTTGCGCTTATCGATGCCGACACCGACTTCAATATCTTTAAAGAAATTACCACCGATGTCGCCATTGCGGTCCTGACCCAACTGGTGCTGTGCGTTGAAGGCGGCGGCGATACCGGCAGCCACCTGCCCCAGTTGCGCCTGGGCCTGGTCCAGCGACTCGCTGCGGAATTTCAACAGCGCGCCCAGGGTGCCGCCGCCCATCAAGGCGCTGTCCGGCAAGGTCGACACCTTGTCACCGGCCACATAGCCGATCGACAGCTTATTAACGTTTGACAGCGAGGTCTGCGTGGCCAACTGGTAGCTGCGGTTGCCGATCACCAGCGGCTGACCGGTGCCGATCGACACCGTCAAGGTATTGCTGGCGCCTTTCTCGACATTAACCTTGACCAGCTTGTTCAATTCGCGCACCAGTTGGTCGCGCTGGTCCAGCAAATCATTGGGCATGCGCGACGCATCGGCGGACAGGCCGGCAATATCGTTGTTTAACTGCGCAATCTTGGCGCCATACGAATTAATCTGGCTGACCGAGGTCGAGACTTCCGCGTTGACGCCTTCGCCGATTTCCGTCAGGCGCTCGCTCATGCTGTGAAAACGCCCGGTCAGCGTATTGGCGGTCGACAGCAGCGCACTGCGCGAGGCATCGGTGGCGGGATTGGACGCGGCGTCCTGCACGCCCTTGAAGAAATCCTGCAGCGCCGGCGTCAGGCCGGACGTGGAGTCGGCCAGCAGGTTGTCGATCTGGCTGATCTGATCAAAATACCCGTTTTGCTCCGCCTGTGTTGCTTGTGTATTCATCAACGTTTTGTTGAGGAAATCATCATATTGGCGGACGATGGCCGTCACTGTGGTACCAGTGCCGAGGAAGAAACCACCGGTGGCTTCCGGCTGGGCATTACCTTGCAACACCGTCTGGCGGCTGTAACCTTCGACGTTGGCGTTGGCGATGTTGTGCCCGGTCGTCGACAGACCGATCTGCGCCGCCATTAAACCCGTCTTACCTACGCTGAGGATACTCATGATGATGTGTGCTTTTTTGCTTGATCTGTATAGTCTACGGCAGGCTGGGCCAAAACTTGAAATTGCTTGCGGTTACCGTGCTTGCCGGATTAGCGGGTGAAACCCGCGTAATCCGCCACTCACACCAATGACCGTTTGATAATACTGGTCAGCTTGGCCGCGTAATTCGGATCGGTGGCATAACCGGCGCGCTGCAATCCTTGCGCGAACTTGGTGGCATCACCGGCACTGGCCATAACTTTTTCATAGCGCGGGTTGTTGCTCAGCAGGCGCGCATAATCCTTGAAACTGTCCGCATAGCTGTCATAGGCGCGGAATTTTTCGACCCGGCGCTGCGCCACACCGTTGACGTATTCCGTCGTAACCGCCTGCACCGACTTGCCCTTCCACTCCGGACCGGCCTTGATGCCGAACAGGTTGTGGCTGTTGGTACCGTCGCGGCCCTTGATTTCACGGCGGCCCCAGCCGCTCTCCAGCGCGGCCTGGCCCAGCATGAACTTGGCCGGAATGCCGGTCGATTTCGATGCCTCGTCGGCATGGCTGCCCAGCTTGTCCTGGAACGCGCGCACATGCGGCGACTGGTTGGCGCGGGCGGTTTCCTGCTCCGGCGTCAGTGCGGTTTTGGCGGCGCCGCCGCCCACCGCTTCGAGCGCCTTTTGCAGGCGCTGCGCCGCCAGCGCGGAGGTGCCGTCGAGCCCCGTCAAAGTCGACTGGCTGGTGTCATCGCCCAGCTTCAGGGCTTGCATATTTTGCGTCTGAGACAGCTGGCGCACCAGCACGTCCGCCAGTCCCATGCCCTTGTTGGCCAGATTCTGGCTGGTTTGCTGGTCCAGCATGGCGGTAAACGTCTTGGTTTGCTGGTTGTCCATCATGCCGTCTTGCGGCGTGGCGTCGCGCATGCTTTTCATGACCATGTTGAGGAACATGGACTCAAACTGCTTGGCCGCCCCCTTCAACGCTTCCGGCGAGCCTTCCCTGGCCTGCTGGCGCAGCCCGCCCATGCCCTTGACATCGGACGCCAGCGTGGCGGACAGGTTGGTCTCTACGGGGCTTTGACGGATCATGGCGACCTCAGATGATTTCCAGTTCGGCGCGCAAGGCGCCCGCGCTCTTCATCGCTTGCAGGATGGCCAACAAATCCTGCGGCGTGGCGCCGATCGCGTTCAAGGCCTTGACGACATCGGACAGTGAGGTGCCGCCGCCCACCATCATGACCTTGCCGCTGTCTTTTTTGATATCGATCTGGCTGTTTTGCGTGACCACGGTCTGCCCCGCCGACAAGGCATTGGGCTGGCTCACTTGCGGCTCCGCGCTGACCGACACCGACAGGTTGCCGTGCGAAATCGCGCAGGTGTCCAGCGTGACCGCCTGGTTCATGACGACCGAGCCGGTGCGCGCATTCATGATGACCTTGGCGGCCTGCTTGGCCGGATTGACGTCCAGCGCTTCCAGCGCGCCAATGAACGACACCCGCAAATCCGACGACGACGGCGCCTGCACCCGGATCACGCGGCCATCGAGCGCATAGGCGATGCCGGCGCCATATTTATCGTTGATCGCTTCCACCACCCGGCTGACGGTGGCGAAATCGGTTTCCTTCAATTCCAGGCGGATCATATTGTTTTCGCCCACGTTCGAGGCGACCGCGCGCTCCACCGTGGCGCCGCCGGAAATCCGGCCCACCGACAAGTGGTTCACCACCACCGAACTGCCGCCCGACTGGGCGCCGACGCCACCCACCAGGATATTACCCTGTGCCATGCCATAGACCTGGCCATCGGCGCCTTTTAACGGCGTCATCAGCAAGGTCCCGCCGCGCAAGCTTTTCGCATTGCCCATCGACGACACGGTAATGTCGAGCAACTGGCCCGGCTGCGCAAACGGTGGCAACGACGCCGTCACCATCACGGCCGCCACGTTTTTCAATTGCAGGCTGGCCGCCGACGGCAAGGTGATGCCCATCTGCTGCAGCATCGACGCGATGGTTTGCACCGTGAACGGGGTTTGCGTGGTCTGGTCGCCGGTGCCGTCGAGGCCGATCACCAGGCCGTAACCCATCAACTGGTTGCTGCGCACGCCGGCGATATTGGCCAGGTCCTTGATGCGTTCCGAGTGGGCGGCGGGTGCCAGCGCCAGCAACGCCGCCAGGATCAAGGTTTTAAGAGAGTTCTTCATGGTCAGAATGGCAGCAGGCTGAGGAAGAAGCGCGACACCATGGAATTCATTTCCGCGCGGTCGATCTTGCTGTTGGTGCGATATTCGACGCGCGCATCGGCCACGGCGGTCGACACCACCGTGTTGCCGCTGGTGATCGCGTCCGGATTGATCATGCCGGAGAAGCGGATAAACTCGGTGCCCTTGTTCATGGCGATCTGTTTTTCACCGGCCACGATCAGGTTCCCGTTCGGCAGCACTTCCACCACCGTCACCCCCATATTGCCGGTGAAGGTGTTGCTGGCGCTCTGGTTGTCGGCGTCGGCAAACTTGCTGGAACCGGAGGTGGCGACATTGGCGCCGAGATTGCCGACCAGCGGGCCCGGCACGGCAAAGGCCATGCTGCCGGACTTGCTGCCGGAAGTGGCGCCGGCTTTGACGGCGGCGGTTTTTTCGGTGATGACGATATTGATGACGTCGCCCACATGGCGTGCGCGGCGGTCTTCGAAGTGCGGGCGGTACGCTTGCGGCTGGAAGATCGCGCCATTGCTGGCGGGCTGCATTTGCGCCATCGACAGCGGCCGCGCCGTGGTCGGCTGCTGCACGATGGACGTTGGCGTGGTGCCGCAGGCGCTCAGCGCCAGCAGGCTGGCGACGGCAAACAGGACCTTGGTCATGGCAATCTCCTTACAGTTGCGACAGCTTGGCCAGCATCTGGTCGGACGTGGTGATGGCCTTGCTGTTGATCTCATACGCGCGCTGGGTCTGGATCATGTTGACCATTTCTTCCACCACGTTGACGTTCGACGTTTCCACGTAGCCTTGCAGGATCACGCCGGTGCCGTTGGTGCCGGGCGTATTGGCTTGCGCCGCGCCCGATGCGCCAGTCTCGACATACAGGTTCTCGCCCTTGGATTCGAGGCCGGTCGGGTTAATGAAGGTGGACAACTGGATGCTGCCGATCTGCTGCGGGGCGGTCTGGCCCGGCAGGGTCACGGAGACGGTGCCGTCGCGGCCGACCGTGATGCTTTGCGCATTGATGGGTACGGTGATGGCCGGCTGCAGCACGAAGCCGCTCGACGTCACCATCTGGCCATTGGCGTCGCGCTGGAACGAGCCGTCACGGGTGTAAGCCGTGGTCCCGTCCGGCAACAGCACATTGAAGAAGCCGTTACCGTTGACCATCAAGTCTTTATCGTTGCCCGTCGATTGCGGATTGCCCTGGGTGAAGATGCGTTCGATCGCGACCGGGCGCACGCCGGTGCCGACCTGCATGCCGGACGGTAAATTGGTTTGCTGCGACGATTGTGCGCCGGGCTGCCGTACGTTTTGGTACAGCAAGTCTTCGAACACGGCGCGGGATTTTTTGAAGCCGTTGGTGCTGACGTTGGCCAGGTTGTTGGCAACCGTGTCCATTTGCGTCTGCTGCGCTTCCATGCCGGTCTTGGCGATCCACAGCGAACGTATCATTTTCTCTCTCCCTGATTGGCGACCTCGGTGGCCGCCTGAATGGCTTTACCACACCGCCATTATGGGACGAGAGATGTCAATTCAATGCGATGATCTGGGTAGCTTTCGCCGCGTTATTCTCGGCATTCTTCAACAAGCTCATCTGCATTTCAAACGCACGGCCGAGCTGGATCATGTTGACCATCGAGTCCACGGCGCTGACGTTGCTGCCTTCGAGCGCGCCGCTGACCAGGCTGACACGGGCATCGGCATCGGCCGGCTGACCGGAATTCTGGCGGAACAAGCCATCGGCGCCACGCGCCAGCTCGCGGGTGTCAGGATTGACCAGCTTGATGCGGCCCAGGATATTGGCGGGCCCCGGCTGGGTCTGTCCGGTACTAATGACACTGACGGTGCCATCGCCGGCAATGGCGATCTCGGAATCAGGTGGAATCGCAATCGGGCCGCCCTCGCCCTGGATGGTCTGGCCGCTGGTGGTTTGCAGCAAGCCGTTTTCACTGACCTTGAAACTGCCGTTGCGGGTATAGGCTTCCGAACCGTCGGCCGCCTGCACCGCGATCCAGCCCTCGCCCCGCACCGCGACATCAAGCGCGCGCCCGGTGGTCATGATGGGACCGGCGCGGTAATCGGCGCCGACCGTGTTATCAACCACGAAGGTGCGGGTCGGCAAACCGCCATCCTGCTGCACCGGCACGGCGCGGAACGAATCAAGCTGGGCGCGGAACCCGGTGGTGCTGACGTTGGCCAGGTTGTTCGACACGGTCGCCTGCTGCTCCAGCAAGTGACGCGCGCCGGTCATGGCGGTATAGATCAGTTTATCCATTTAATGCTCCGGCCTACCTTTGTTTGGTGACGGTGGTTGTAGGGCGGATTAGCGCGCAGCGCGTCATCCGCCAGCACTTACATCATTAACGCAGGTTCACCAGGGTTTGCAGCACCTGGTCTTGCGTCTTGATGGTTTGCGCATTGGCCTGGTAGACGCGCTGCGCCGTGATCATGTTGACCAGTTCCGCCGTCAAGTCCACGTTCGACGCTTCCACCGACGACGAACGCAGCCCGCCCAGCGTACCGGTGTTCGGGGCCCCCACTTGCGGCGAACCAGAGGAGGAACTTTCCACCCACGCATTGTTACCGAGCGGAGTCAGTCCATCGACACTGGTGAAGTTCGCCAACACGATCTGGCCCAGCGGACGCGATCGGCCGTTGCTGTACTGCCCCAGGATCACGCCATCGGCGTTGGCCGCAAAGCGCTCCAGGTGGCCGGACGAATAACCGTCTTGCGTGGAAGCTTTTTCACTGGTGCTGATACCGTATTGCGTGGTGCCGGCAAAGTTGGTCTGGATCGTCAGCGGCTTGACGGCCCCGGTGTCCGGGAAGACCGGCAGGGTGATGGTGAACGGCAACGTGTTGAGCGGGTCCACGTTGGCCATGGCAGTGGTGCTGAGCGCCCCTTGTGGGTCGAATACCAGCGTCGACACCTTGATCGCGGGCGCGCTGACCGCGTCAGCCATTTTGCTGAGAATAGTATCCGGATTGGTGCCGATAACATCACCCAGGTGGGTCGGCCCCGTAAACGTCGCGGCCAAATCGTCAATCATGCCCTGGGTGATGGTCATGGTCGGCGCGTTCAGCGTGGTCGGCAAATCCTGCAACGCTTGCGTCATGGCGGCGCCGGCGGCATCGGCAAATGCGTGGTTGGCGGTGGCAATTTGGGTCGCATCGCCGGTCAGCAGCGCGGCTTGGTAAGCAGCACGCGCCTGTATCACGTTCGCATCGGTATTGGTGGCAGCAGCAATCAGCGCGACCGAACGTTCGCGGCCATCACTGCCGGTATACACGTCCCAGGTATTGGCGGCCGTCTTCACATAATAGGTCGACAGCACGTGGGGATTGCCGAGGCTGTCGAACACGTCCAGCACCGTTTGCTTGTTGTATGTCGTTGGGTCCAGCGCATCGAACGGCACCTTGACCGGCACCTGGCTGCGCGAATCGAGGTTCATCTCAAAGTTGGCCTTGGTGGTCGCCACCGGCACCAGGTCCGACGAATCGATCTTGATCGCATCGGGCGCCCCCTGCAGGACCACGCCATCCTTGTTGGCCTGGTAGCCGTTCAGGAAGTTGCCCTGCGCATTCGTGACAAAGCCATTTTTGTCCAGCAAGAACTGGCCGTTACGGCTGTACTGCACCGCGCCGGTCGGCGTGGTCAGGCGGAAGAAGCCGCCGCCGTTAATGGAAATATCCAGCGGGTTATTGGTGGTTTCGATATTCCCCTGGGTGAATTGCTGCGCCAGGCGCGAGACCGACACACCAATACCGGCGTTGTTGCCCGACACGCCATTGAGCGAGTTCGCATACAGGTCGGCGAACTGCGCCTGCGACTGCTTGAACCCCACCGTGGCCGAGTTGGCGATGTTGTTGCCGATAACGTCGAGCGTTTTTGCCGCGGCATTCAAGCCGGAAAGTCCTTGCTGGAACATGATATCCCCTGGTGGTGTGGGTTACAGAATTACAGAATTTGCTTGATGTCGTCCATCGTCAGCTGCGCGCCCGAAGGCAGGTTCAGCTTGATGCCGGCCGAGCCGGTCGAGACGCTTTGGATCACATTGAACGACAGCGCGGTGGCGTCTTTCAATACTTCGCCGCCGCGCTTGGCGGTGACACTGAAGCTGTATTTGCCATTCGGCGCGGTGGTGCCATCGTCCATCTTGCCGTCCCACGCCAGCGGCGTGGAACCGGCTTCCGACGCGCCCATGCTGACGGTTTGCACCAGCTTGCCGGCCGGGCTGAAGATTTTCACTTCGACACTATCGGCCGGCGTGGCCAGGTCGATCCCGTACAGGCCCTTGCCTTCGCTGACATTGATGGTCTTGCCGGCCGACAGGACGCCGTGATTGATCAGGCTGGTCGCCTGCAGGCTTTCCGATGATTTATAGCTGGCCTTCAGCGACTCCAGCGTGTCGTTCAATTTATTCACGCCGGTCACGGTGGACAGTTGCGCGAACTGGCTGGTGACGGCGGCGTTGTCCAGCGGGTTCATCGGATCCTGGTTTTTCAACTGCGTCACCAGCAGGGTCATGAATTTATCCTGCTCGGCCGACACCGCGTCTTTCGACTTGGTTTTTTTGGCATTGACCGCATTCAACAGGGCTTCGGAAGGGCCGTCGGCAACGGCAGTGGTAGTGACGCTCATGATTATTGTCCAATAGTCAGTGTCTTCAGCAGCAAGGTCTTGGCCGCGTTCATGGTTTCCACGTTGGTCTGATACGAACGCGAGGCCGACAACATGTTGACCATTTCATCGACCACGTTCACATTGGGCATCGAAACGTAGCCCTTGTCGTCGGCCAGTGGATGCTTGGGGTCGTAAATCTGTTTCAGGGGCGACGGATCTTCGATCACGCGCTGCACCTTGACGCTGGTGGCGGCGCCATTGGCTTGCGACGGCTGCGCTTCAAACACCACCTGCTTGGCGCGGTACGCTTCGCCACTGGCGCTGGTGGCGCTGTCGGCGTTGGCCAGGTTCGAGGCCACCACGTTCAGGCGCTGCGCCTGGGCGCTCATGGCCGAACCGGAAACATTAAAGATATTAAACAGCGACATGATTACTGACCTCCCTGGATCGCCGTCATCAAGCCTTTGATCTGTGAATTGATGAAGGTGATGGCGGCTTCATAACGCAGCGCGTTGTCGGCAAACTGGTTGCGCTCCACATCCATATCCACGGTATTGCCGTCCACCGCGCCTTGCACGGTGCCACGGTATTGCAGCGCGGTGCCGTCCGGCAGCAGCATGCCGGCCTGGGTCGGCGTCGGGAAATGTTTACCGGCGGTGGTCTTCAACGGCTGCTGCGCGCCATTGCGATCCACCGCCCCTTTCAGCGCTGCGCTGAAATCAAAATCGCGCGCCTTGTAGTTCGGCGTATCGGCATTCGCGATATTCGACGCCAGCACGGTCTGGCGCTGCGAGCGCAGGCTCAGTGCCGTCTCATTAAAGCGCAAGTGATCGTCCAGTTTCCCTAACATCGCGAATTCTCCTTCAGTGATGGGAGCCATCTTACCGAGCAGCAAGCAAGCGTGATCGAACGAGAAGCCCGGGTTTTGCCGTCTTATTCGTCGCTTGGGAATGGGAGGCGGACCGTATCATGGCAACATTCAACGAGGTCCCATCATGAAATTACCGATCTTTGCCGGCCTGCTGTTCGCCTGCGCCACGGCCTTTGCCCAGCAACCGCCTGCGGCACGTCAGGACTTAAACCAGCTGAAATTAACGGTCGAACAATTCCTGCAAAGCCAGGTGGCCGGCATGGCGGGCCAGGTCAGCGTGGCGGTCGGCCCGATCGACCAGCGCATGGCACTGGCGGCCTGCCCGCAGCCCCAGGCGTTCTTCATGCCGGGCGCGCGCGCGTGGGGCAAGACCACGGTGGGCGTGCGGTGTGCGTCCCCGTCCGCATGGACGGTGTATATTCAGGCCAATGTCTCGGTGCAGGCCGATTACGTCGCCAGCGCGGTGCCGCTGGCGCAGGGTCAACCGATCGAAGCGACGCAACTGGCGCTACTGCGCGGTGATTTGACCACGCTGCCGGCCGGCGTCGCCACCGACATGGCCCAGGTGATCGGCCGCAGCAGCAATGTCTCCCTGGCGGCAGGCACGCCATTGCGGCTCGACACCTTGCGCAGCAAGCCGGTGGTGCAGTCGGGCCAATTGGTCAAACTGGTGTCGGGCAATGCCCGCTTCCGCGTGTCATCGGAAGCGCGGGCGGTGGCCACGGCGGGAGAAGGACAGATGGTGGCGGTGCGGACCGCCAGCGGAGCACAAGTGACGGGCATCGCCCGCGCCGGAGGACTGGTGGAAGTGGCGTTTTAGGCAAGCCACTGGGTTGACACAGGGTTATGAAAAAATTGCTCTCTAGTAAGCTAAAGTTTCATCAAGTTGTGCCGTTAGAGACTCATACCCCGGAGTGTCACACTCCAACCAGATGAGGATGATGCTGTGAAAATTAACGACACACTTAAGGGCACGCCAGGTTTACCGTCGTCGTCCCCGGCGTCGGCAAATAATGCGCGCAGTGCGGAAAAAGCCGCGACCACGTCGGTCCCGACCGACAGTGTCCGCCTGTCCTCGCAAGGCCAGGCCATGGCGGCCAGCGGTGCGGGTGGCAGCAGCGGCGTGTTTGACACACAAAAAGTCGACCGGATCAAGGAAGCCATTGCCAGTGGCAAGTTCCAGGTTAATTCAGAAAAAGTGGCGGATGGCTTGCTGGAAACAGTAAAAGATTTGCTGCACTCACGCAAACGTTAGGAACTGCAATGCAAACGGTATCACCGATGGACAGCCTGCGCGAAGAGCAGCGCGTCATTACTTCCCTGCTGGAAGTACTGAAACAGGAACAGCAATACCTGATTTCAGCGGATATCGATGCCTTAACCGCCCTCACCCCGGCCAAATCCGCTTTGGTCAACGATATGGCGGTATTAGCCAGCCAGCGCCACAGCGCGCTGGGCGCGGCAGGATTCAAACCTGAAGAAACCGGCATGGAAGCCTGGCTGGCCGCCAGCGGCGATGCCAGCGCACAGCAATTCTGGCAGCAGGTGCTGCAACAGACCCGTGAAGCCAAAGAGCTGAACCGCATCAACGGTTCGCTGATCAACAAACACTTGAATCACACCCAGGGCGCGCTGCAGGCATTGCGCCCGCAGAGCCCGGCCCCGAACATGTACGGGCCGTCGGGACAAACCACCAGCACGGCGACCCGGCGCGGTTTTGTGGCCGGCTGAAGCTACCTACCGCTCCACA
>JAIENA010000468.1 GCA_019751755.1 Burkholderiaceae bacterium
GGAATTGCTGGAATTCGTTCCCGGCATGATCGTCACGCAGCACAGCGGCGACGGCAAGGCCAGCCAGTACTTCCTGCGCGGTTTCAATCTCGACCACGGCACCGACTTTGCCACCTTCGTCGACGGCATGCCGGTCAATATGCGCACCCATGCGCATGGCCAAGGCTATACCGATCTGAATTTCCTGATTCCCGAACTGGCGCAGCGCATCGACTATAAAAAGGGGCCGTACTTTGCCGAGGAAGGCGATTTCGCCTCGGCCGGCGCGGCCCATATCCGCCTGGCCGACAAGCTGCCGCAAGGCCTGGCCAGCCTGGCGCTAGGCGCATCGGGCTACCGGCGCGGCTTGCTGGCCGATTCGTTTGCGGCCGGCCGTGGCACGCTGCTGTATGGCGCGGAAGTCACCGCCAACGACGGGCCATGGGACTTGCCGCAGCGGGTCCGTAAAACCAACGCGGTGCTGCGCTATAGCCAGGGCAGCCCCGGTGATGGCTTCAGTGTCACCGGCATGGCGTTTTCCAACCGCTGGCAATCGACCGACCAGATTCCGTTGCGCGCCGTACAATCGGGACTGATCGGCCGCTTCGGCCATATCGACCCCACCGATGGCGGCGAGAGCAGCCGCTACAGCCTGTCGTACAGCCAGCGCCTGCGCACCGACAGCGGCCTGCTGGAGCTGGACGCCTACGCGCTGCGCTCGACGCTGACGCTGACCAGCAATTTCACCTATTACCTGGACAATCCGGCCGATGGCGACCAGCACAGCCAGCGCGAACAGCGCAATATGGCCGGCGCTAATCTGGCGCAATCGTGGCGCGCTGAAGTCGCCGGACTCGACATGCAATACCGGGCCGGGATTCAAACCCGCTTCGACCAGTTGTCTCCGGTCGGCATTTACACCACCACGCGCGGCGTCACCAGCGGCGTGGTGCGCGAAGACCGCGTGCGCGAAGCGAGTGTCGGCGTGTACCTGGAAAACACCACGCACTGGCAGCCGTGGCTGCGCAGCATGGCCGGGGTGCGCTATGACGCCTACCGTTTCCATGTCGCGGCAAGTGATCCGCATCCCGATGGTGGCGCGGCCAACAGCGGCGCCGCGCGCGCCCACCTGGTCTCGCCCAAGCTGTCGCTGATGTTCGGTCCTTGGCGGCGCACCGAAGCGTTCATCAACTTCGGCCAGGGCTTCCACAGCAACGACGCGCGCGGCACGGTGCAAACCCGCCTGCCGGACGGCAGTGCGACCGACCCGGTGACGCCGCTGGTGTCCACCCGGGGCAGTGAAATCGGCCTGCGCTCGGAAATCGTGCCGGGCCTGCAAAGTTCGCTGGCGCTGTGGCGCTTAAATATCGATTCCGAATTGCTGTTCATTGGCGATGCCGGTGAAACCGAAGCGACGCGCCCCAGCCGCCGCCGTGGGCTCGAGTGGAACAACCATTATGTGGCGTCCTCCATGCTGTTGTTCGATCTCGACTTGGCCGCTTCGCGGGCCCGCTATGCCGATACCAGCCCGGATGGCGACTACATTCCCGGCGCCTTGAACCGGGTGCTGTCGTTCGGCGCGACGCTGCGCAATCTCGGAGCGTGGTCAGGCAGCTTCCAGCTGCGCCATTTCGGTCCCCGTCCGCTGCTGGAAGACGCCAGCATCCGGTCCAGGGCCACCACGCTGGCCTATGCCCGCGCCGCCTACCAACTGGGCAAGCGCACCAGCGTTGCGCTCGACATCTTCAACCTGTTCGACAAGCAGGCCAGCGACATCGATTATTACTACCGTTCCCGCCTGCCGGGCGAGGCGGCCGACGGCGTCGATGACATCCATTTCCACCCGGTCGAGCGGCGCTCGTTCAGGCTGACGCTGGCGCACCATTTCTGACTTGCCGCGCATAGGCGATGAAGGCCTGCAGGTAATCGATGGCGCCATCGGCTTCGCGGATGCCGAGGTGGATCTGCTTGTGGATGCCGTCATTGCCGAGCCGCAGCGTGCGCAGGCGCAGCTGCGGCGCGTAGTCGGTCACCAGCCATTTCGGCAGCGCCGTCACGCCCCGGCCGCTGGCCACCATTTGCAGCATGATGTCGGTGGTCTCGATGGTCTTGTGCTGTTTCGGCAGGCAATTGGCGGGCAGCAGGAACAAGTTAAAGATATCGAGCCGGTCCACCGGCACCGGATAGGTGATCAGGATTTCCTCGGACAATTGCTGCGGCGTGACTTGCTGTTGTCCGGCCAGGCGGTGGTCCTGGTGCACCACCAGCACCTGTTCATAGTCAAACACCGGTTCAAACAGCAGCCCCGGCTTGTTGACCGGGTCCGGCGTCACCAATAAATCGATTTCATAGCCGAACAGCGCGCCGATGCCGCCAAACTGGAATTTCTGTTTGACGTCGACGTCCACCAGCGGCCAGTCGGCCAGGTAGGGCGAGACGATTTTCAACAGCCACTGGTAGCACGGGTGGCACTCCATGCCGATCCGCAGCGAACCCCGCTCGCCCTGGGCGAACTGGCGCAGCCGTTCCTCCGCCAGGTTCAGTTGCGGCACGATGCGCTGCGCCACCGCCAGCAGGAACTGGCCGGCTTGCGTCAGGCGCAGGCTGCGCCCTTCGCGCAGCCAGATATCGGTGCCCAGTTGTTGTTCCAGCTTTTTCATGCTGTGGCTGAGCGCCGACTGCGTCACGCACAGCACGTCGGCGGCGGCCGTCAGCGACCCTTGTTTTTCAACTTCCAGCACGATGGCCAGGTGGATACGTTCAAGCATGGCGAAGGAGTCTATGTAAATCGATGAGAAAAACTCATTGATGTGTGAGAAAAGACCATTTTACGTCATGGATTGCAGTCTTTACCATGGTCGCACTCACAACATTTTCTGGAGCCGTCATGACCATCGTCCACAACCTCGGCTTTCCCCGCATCGGCGCCCAGCGCGAATTGAAATTCGCGCTGGAGTCGTACTGGAAGGGAGACAGCCCGCGCGACGCGCTGACCGCCGTTGGCGCCGCATTGCGCCAGCGCCATTGGCAACAGCAAGCGGGGCTCGACCTGGTCCCGGTTGGTGATTTTTCGTTTTATGACCAGGTGCTGGACATGAGTTTTACGTTGGGGAACTTGCCGCAGCGCGTGCAAGGTTTTCATGGCGACGCGCTCGATAACTACTTCCGCGTGGCGCGCGGACGTTCCGCCCAAAGCGCCGAACACCACGCTTGCTGCGGCGGCGTGGCGGCCGGTGAAATGACCAAGTGGTTCGACACCAATTACCACTACATCGTGCCCGAATTCACGGCCGCCACCACGTTTACACTTGATGCCTCGCGCCTGCTGGAACAATTGGCGCAAGCGCAGGCGCAGGGTGTCCGCGCCAAGCCGGTCATCGTGGGGCCAGTCACGTACCTGGCGCTGGGCAAGGCCAAGGATGGCGCCAACAAGCTCGATTTGCTCGACAGCCTGCTGGCCGCCTACACGCAATTGCTCGATACCCTGGCCTTGCACGGCGTCGAGTGGGTGCAGGTCGATGAACCGATCCTGGTGACGGAACTCGACGCCGACTGGCAGTACGCGTTCAACTATGCTTACCACCAGTTGAAGGTGTGCCGGGTGAAAGTACTGGTGGCGACGTATTTCGGCCAACTGCAGGAAAACACCTATCTGGCGGCCAACCTGCCGGTGGCGGGGCTGCATGTGGACGCCATCAATGGCCACGACGATGTGCGTCCGCTGTTGAATTTGCTGCCACCCCATAAAGTGCTGTCGCTGGGTGTCATCAATGGCCGCAATATCTGGAAGACCGACTTGACGGCCACGCTGGACTGGCTGGAACCGCTGGCGCGGCAATTGGGCGAACGGCTGTGGATCGCGCCATCGTGCTCGCTGCTGCATGTGCCGGTCGATTTAGCCAGCGAGCAGCGGCTCGATGCCGAACTGCGGTCGTGGCTGGCCTTCGCACTGCAAAAACTCGACGAGTTGCAGGTGCTGGCGCAGGCGCTGCGGCACGGGCGGGCGGCGGTGGCGGATGCGCTGGCCGCCAACTTGGCCGCGCTGGCGGCGCGTCGCGCATCGCCACGGGTACACAACCCGCAAGTGCGGCAGGCGGTGGCGCAAATCCACGCCGGGCTGGGTGCGCGTCGCAGCGGCTATGCCGAACGGGCGGCCGAGCAGGCCGCGCTGCTGCGCTTGCCTGTGTATCCAACCACCACCATCGGCTCGTTCCCACAAACGCCCGAGATCCGCCAGGCCCGCAGCGCGTTCAAGGCCGGTACGCTCGATGCCGCGGGCTACGACAGCGCGATGCGCGAGGAAATCGCCCGCAGCGTGCGCGAACAGGAAACGCTGGGACTGGACGTGCTGGTGCACGGCGAGGCCGAGCGCAACGACATGGTCGAATACTTTGGCGAACAGCTGGAAGGCTACGCGTTCAGCCAGTTTGGCTGGGTGCAGTCGTATGGCTCGCGCTGCGTCAAGCCGCCGATCCTGTTTGGCGACATCTGCCGCCCGCGCGCGATGACGGTCGATTGGACCGCCTATGCCCAATCCCTGACGGCTAAGCCGATGAAAGGCATGCTGACCGGCCCGGTGACGATCCTGAACTGGTCGTTCGTGCGCGACGACCAGCCGCGTGCCGAGTCGTGCCGGCAGTTGGCGCTGGCGATCCGGCAGGAAGTGCTGGACCTGGAACAGGCTGGCGTGCGCGTGATCCAGATCGATGAAGCGGCGCTGCGCGAAGGATTGCCGCTGCGGCGCGCGCAGTGGCAGGCTTACCTGGACTGGGCGGTGGAGTCGTTCCGCATCACGGCCAACGGGGTGCGCGACCAGACTCAAATCCACACCCACATGTGCTATTCGGAGTTCAACGACATCATCGCCTCGATCGCCGCCATGGATGCCGACGTGATCACCATCGAGACCTCGCGCTCGGACATGGAATTGCTCGACGCGTTCGACCATTTCAATTATCCGAACCAGATCGGCCCCGGCGTGTATGACATCCACTCGCCCAATATCCCGAGCCGTGAACACATGGTGCAATTGATGCAAAAGGCGGCCGAGCGGATTCCCGCCGAGCGCCTGTGGGTCAACCCGGATTGCGGCCTGAAAACGCGCCAGTGGGGCGAAGTGCTGCCGGCGCTGGCCAATATGGTGGCGGCGGCGCGCGAGTTGCGCCAGGCCGCTTAAGCGGAGCGGGGACGGGGCAGCCATGCCTTCCGGCGAATCAGGTTCCGCCCGCCGCGTTATGTGCTTACGGCATTTTCAGCGACTGCTTCAGGGCCGAACCCATCGGGAACTTGAACGACGGCGTCATAAACCACTTGGCATAGATCTTGGCCCAGTCGCCCGAGGCGGCGAGTTTCGCCAGCGTGCCATCGGCCAGCCGCTTCAGTTGCGGGTTGTCCTTGCTGACCATGATGGCGATCGGGTCGCTCGACAGCGATCCATCGAGCAGCACAAAGTCTTTCGCGCTGGCCGAGCTGGCGGCCAGGCGCACCAGTTGCACATCGTCGTGTACGAAGGCGTCGACCTTGTTTTGCTGCAGTGATTTAAACGATTCGCGGGTGTCGAGCGACTTGACGAACTGGATGTGCAAGCCCTGGTCCAGGTCCGCGCGCGCCAGCAGCGGCGCGCCGGTCGCGCCCTGGTTGACAATCACGCGCTTGCCTTTCAGGTCGGCCACGGAGGCGATGCCGGAACCGGCTTTCACCATGATTTTCGTATCGGCATAAAAAATCGCCTGCGAAAACGCGACGTCGCCCGCGCGCTGCGGCGTGACGGTGGTGGCGCCACATTCCAGGTCCACCGCGCCGCGCTTGACCTTCTCGACCCGGTCGCTGGACGTCAGTGGCACGTAGCTCACCTTCAGCGTGGCCGGCGCCAGGCTTTTGCGGACCGCTTCGATAATGTGTTCGCACAGGTCGATGGTGTAGCCGGCCGGTTTTTGTCCCTCGGCATAGGAGAATGGCGCGGCCGATTCGCGGTAGCCGATTTTGATTTCGCCACCGGCCACCAGCGGCGCTTCCGCCGCCTGGGTGGCACCGGCCAGCAGGGCCGCCAGCAAGGTCACGCTCATGGTTGTTGTGATGCGCATGGTCTGTCTCCGTTGAATGTACATAGCACGGAAACAGCAAGCGCCATGCCAGCGCGCCGTGGCAGGCCAAGTCCTTGATCGAAAAGGGTTATTGCCGCCCGGGGCAGGGACGGCATTCAACTAACGGGACACGGCGCCCGGGCCGCGTCCAACTAGTCGGACGCCAATCTATACACCATCTTTACAGCCCATTGTGTAACGTGCGGCCCATCTCATTAAAAGATCAGGGCAGCAATGGAGCACAGTAAACAACGGCTTTCCGCCATCACCCTCGCCGCGCTGGGCGTCGTCTATGGCGACATCGGCACCAGTCCGCTGTACGCCATGAAAGAAGTGTTCTCGCCGCAGCATGGCATCGCGCTCAATCAGGCCAACGTACTGGGCGCGGTGTCGCTGATCATCTGGAGCTTGATCATCGTCGTGTCGCTCAAGTACGTGGCGCTGATCCTGCGCGCCGACAACCGGGGCGAGGGCGGCATCATGGCGTTGATGGCGCTGGCGCTCGCTTCCGTCGGCAAGCAGTCGCGCTGGTATTTCCCGCTGATGGTGGTGGGCCTGGCCGGCACCTCGCTGTTTTTTGGCGATGGCGTGATCACGCCGGCCGTCACCATCCTGTCCGCTATTGAAGGTCTGGAAGTGGCGACGCCGGCGCTGGTGCCGTATGTGGTGCCGATTGCCTGCGCCGTCGTGATTGGCCTGTATGCGGTGCAGCGGCGCGGCACGGCGGGGCTGGGACGCTGGTTTGGCGGGTTCATGCTGGTCTGGTTCGGCGCGCTGGCGGCCATGGGCGCGGTCAATATCGCGCAGCACCCTGGCGTGCTGGCCGCCTTCGATCCGCGCTACGGGCTGGCGTTCTTCCTCCATAACCAGTGGCTGGGCTTTGTTGCGCTGGGGGCGATTTTCCTGGCGCTGACCGGCGCCGAGGCGCTGTATGCCGACCTCGGTCACTTTGGCACGAAGCCGGTGCGCCTGGCGTGGTTTGGCGCCGTATTCCCGGCGCTGGTGGTCAATTACCTGGGACAGGCGGCGGTGTTGCTGAACAACCCGGCCGCCGTTGGCAACCCGTTTTATTACCAGTTGGGTGAATGGAGCATCTTGCCGCTGGTGGTGCTGGCCACGATCGCCGCCGTGATTGCCGCGCAGGCCACTATTTCCGCCACCTTTTCCGTGGTGCAGAGCGCGATTTCACTGGGCTTCCTGCCGCGCATGAAGGTGCTGTACACCAGTGAACAGCAAATCGGGCAGGTCTACATTCCGCTGGCGAACTGGCTGCAGTTGCTGATCGTGCTGCTGGCGATGACCGGCTTTGGTTCGTCCAGCAACCTGGCGGCGGCCTATGGCATTGCCGTTACCATCACCATGCTGACCACCACCATCCTGACTTTCTTCGTGATCCGCTACCAGTGGAAATATAATTTATTGCTGTGCCTGGCCGCGACCGGCTTTTTCCTGGCGATCGACCTGGCGTTCTTTATCGCCAACAGTCTGAAAATCGCCCATGGCGGCTGGTTCCCGCTGGTGATGGGGGCGGTCATGATGACGGTGATGCTGGTCTGGCGCACCGGCCGCAAGGCCGTGTTCGACAACTTGCAGCAGCATGCGATTCCGCTGGGCGCCTTCCTGGAAAGCCTGTTCGTGTCGCCGCCGCTGCGCGTCCCCGGCACCGCTGTGTATTTCCGCGCCGAGGGCGATGGCGTGCCGCATGCGCTGTTGCATAACCTGCTGCACAACAAGGTGTTGCACGAGCAAACCATCTTCCTGACGGTGGTCAACCGCGACATTCCGTATGTGCCGGCGGCCGAACGCATCGAACTCGAAGACCTGGGCCACCAGTGCCACCAGCTCAATATCCACTATGGTTTCAAGGACGAGCGCGATATCATCGGGGCGCTGGAACTGGCGGCCAGCCAGGGCCGGGGCCTGGCATGGCAATTGATGGAAACTTCGTTCTTCATCGCGCGCCAGACCGTGATCCCGGTGGCGGGCGGGCGCATGCCGCTGGCGGCGGACGTGTTGTTTGCGGCAATGTCGAGGAATGCGCGCGATGCGGCGGAGTACTTCAAGGTGCCGGCCAACCGTGTGATTGAACTGGGGACGCAGGTGGAAATTTAATGAAGCAGCGGGGCGTGATGCGGTGAAGCGGGATTCGGTGGATATGTTCAGGGGGATCGTGATCGCGCTGGTGGCGTGCAGTGTGGCGACGCTGGCGGTGACGCCGTTTCGCGATGTGCTGCTGGACGCCAACCTGGCGCTGTATTACCTGCTGATCGTGGTGTGGCTGACGGTGAAAGCGGGTCGCGTCGCCGGTTTTGCCGCGTCCGTGCTGTCGGTGCTGTTCTTCGATATCTTCCTGGTGCCACCCTACGACTCGCTGACGGTGCACGATCCACAGCATGTGCTGACCTTTGCCATGTTGCTGGCGGTGGCACTGGCGACCAGCCGGCTGGTTGACGGGCTGCGCGTGCAGACCGCGCTGGCCGAGACGCGCGGGCAATGGTCGGAATCGCTGCGCAGCATGGGCGATGCCTTGCTGTCGGCCGAAAATGCGGACGATGTGCGCCGCATCGGCGCGCAATTCGTCGGCGGCGTGTTTGGCGCCACGGCGTGGATCTTGGCGCCGGATTTCTTGTCGGGCACGGAGGCCGACCCGCGCCTGACGCTGGGCATGCGGAAAATCGCCGACACCATGCTGCGCCAGCGCAGCGATGCCGCCCAGGCGCCGGTCAGCTCGGCCGGGGTGGTGTATTTGCCGTTGCGGGCGCGCGAGCGCATTGCCGGTGTCATGCTGCTGGTGCTGCCGGCGCTGCCGGTGCGTTCGGCCCGCCTCGACGCCATGCAGGAGCGCTGGCTACAAACGGCCTCGGTGCAACTGGCGCTGGCGCTGGACCGGGTCCACAGCATCGACCTGGCGTCGCGGGCGCGGCTGGCGGAAAAAAATGCGCGTTTCCGCAACTCGATCCTGAGCAGCATCTCCCATGACATCCGCACGCCATTGACCACGGTGGCGGGGCTGGCGGAACTGCTGGTGCAGCAACTGCCCGGTGCCAGCGCTGGCGCCGATACGGCGGCGCGCCTGCACCGCGCCGCGCTGCGGATGGACGCGACCGTGACCAATTTGCTTGATATCGCACGCTTTAGTCAGCATGGCATTGCGATTAGCAGTGACTGGGCCGCCATCGATGAAATCATCGGCAGCGCCATCCTGGCCCAGCGCGGTGCGGCCCCGCAACTGGTCTTTGATTCGGAAATCCAGGGCCCGCCGGCGCTGGTCAAACTCGACGCGCTGTTGATGGAAAAAGTGTTGTGCAACCTGCTCGACAACGCGGTGCGCCATGCGCACGGCGCGACCCGCATCGTGCTGCGCGCACGGTTGCGTGCGCGCAGCCTGCACCTGGCGGTGATCGACAACGGCTGCGGCATGGCGCACCCGCCGCCGATTGCCAATGTGCTGGCGCCGGATGGCGAGCGGGCGCGCGATCACGGTGGCCTGGGACTGTCGATCTGCCAGGCGATTTGCGAGGCGCACGGCGGGCGCATGCGCCTGTTCGGCCGGCCGGGCAAGGGTTGCTGCGTGATGGTGGCGCTGCCCGTCAGCGAAACCCTGCCACTCGCGTATGGCGACGATGAGGGCGACGATGAGGGCGGGCACCATGCGCCATGACGCCACCATCCTGGTGATTGAAGACGATGCCGATATCCGGCGCCTGCTGGTGTCGGCCCTGGTCGGGCAGGGCTACCAGGTACAGGCAGTGGCCAGTGGGCAAGAGGGCTTGCGCTGCCTGCCGGACTGCGCACCGGTGTTGCTGCTGGTGGACCTGGGACTGCCGGATATCGATGGCGCGGAACTGGTGCGCAGTTTGCGGCAGCAAACGGCGGCGCCCATTATTATTGTGTCGGCGCGGCAGATGGAAGCGGAAAAGGTGGCGGCGCTCGATGCCGGCGCCGATGATTTCGTCACGAAACCGTTCGGCATGCCGGAATTGCAGGCGCGCGTGCGGGCGCACCTGCGGCGGCGCGGCAGTGAACAGGCCGAACCGGTCACCGTGGTGGCGTTTGGCGACGTGCTGCTGGACTTGCAGCGGCATCTGGTGCAACGCGCCGGCCAGCCGGTGCACCTGACACCGACCGAATTCAAACTGCTGGAAACGCTGGCCACCAGTGAAGGCAAGGTCTTGACGCACCGTGAATTGCTGCGGCGCGTGTGGGGTGTCGGCTACCTCGAACGCACCCATTATTTGCGCATCCATATGGCGCATTTGCGCGGCAAGCTGGAAGCCAATCCGACCCAGCCCCGGCATTTTCTGACCGAGACGGGGATCGGCTACCGCTTCCAGGCCTGAGGCCTCGCTGCGGCGTCGCCGGACGCCAGGCGCTCCACCATGGCCTTGATGGCCGCCATTTGCCGACCGTTTTTGGTGGCGTACTGCGGGTCGTCATACCCCCACCAGTCCCAGCAGCCATTCGGGTTGGCGGGGCTGGCGGGCGCGGTTTGCGGATACAGCAGCACAATGTGGTTGGTGTCGGCCCACTGGTTGTAGCCGGCGTGGCGGTAAAACTGGTCGTGGATCCTGGTCGGGTCTTGCTGGCAGCCATGCAACACCACGTGCACCTTGCACCGGCCCTTGGCGGCGCAACTGGCCGGCACGTAGGCCCAGCCGGTGTCCGCCATGCCATGCGTGGCGGGGCGGTCAATAAATTGCGCCTGACTAAATTCAATCCAGCTGCCGCCCGGCGTGCCGCTGTTCCTGGCGTTTAACGGACCATAAATCCACTGCAGGATGGCCCCGGCCAGATCAAAATGGCAGTTGTTGATATACGGGCTGGCCTTGACGCCGCAACTGCTGCCATAGGCATCGGTCACCATCGCATGTTCGGACGGCAAGTCTTTTTTGTAGAACACGTTGGCGCTGCTGACGTAATGCTGGTAGTAGGTCTGCGCCTCGTTCATGACCAGTTGTTTGACCGTGCTGTCGATCGATCCGGAATACAGATAGACCCTGGCATTGGCGAGGTTGCTGGTGGCATCGATCAAGCCCTGGCGGGCCCAGTGGTCGGTGGTGCTGACCAGTGACGCCGTCGGCGGCTTGCTGGCGGCGCTGGCCGCCATGCAGGGGCCGATGGCGTTGACCAGGGCGCCTTGTGCGCAATAAAACGGGCCGCCCGCGACGATGCCGGCGCCGGCCTTGAAGGTCGCCGAAAACGCCACATGCAATTGCACCGCCATAAAGCCGCCGGACGACAGGCCGGACACCGAGGACTGGCCGATATCGATGTTGTAGGCTGGCAAAGCTATTGGACCAGGCTGGCCAGGCTGGCCAGCCTGGGCGTGCAGCGTGCAGGCCAGGGCCGCCGCCAGCGCGGCGCGGCGCCGGCAGGAAGCGTATAGGGTGGTTGCCATCGCCGTCTCCAGGGTGGGTGTGTCCGTCTTACTGCGATGGTAGGACGAAACATGCGATCAAGGCGCGCCCCCCGAATTGCTGCGCTGTCCGGCCTGCTCCGCGTACAATGTAGCATGCTTAAACTGACTTTTCTCGGCACCTCCTCCGGCGTGCCCACGCTGCGCCGCAACGTCACCGCGCTGGCGCTCCAACTGCCGACCGGCCGCGATTGGTGGATGGTTGACTGCGGCGAAGCCACCCAGCACCGCTTGCAGCGCACGCCGTTATCCGTACATGATCTGGTCGGCATTTGCATTACCCACGTGCATGGCGATCACAGCTATGGCTTACCCGGCCTGCTGGCCAGCGCGTCGATGACGGGGCGCAAGCGGCCGTTGATCCTGATCGCGCCGCAGGCCGTCAAGGCCTGGCTCGATGCGACCTTGCTGCATACGGAATTGTTCCTGACTTATCCGCTGATCCATATCGATGTGGCGCCAAACGTGCAGGTACACCAGGCGCCGGGACTGATCATCGAACGCCACCCGCTGTCGCACCGTTCGCCCAGCGTGGCGTTTCGCTTCGATGTCAGCAAGACCCGCTGGCAGCTCGACGGCGCCGCATTGCAGGCGCGTGGCGTGGCGCCCGGGCCGCTGTGGGGCCGCTTGCAGGCGGGACACGATGTCACGCTCGACGATGGCAGCGTGCTGCGGGCGGACGCGGTCCGCACCGAGCAGACCGAACGGATAGTCGCGGTCATCGGCGGCGATAACGATACGCCATCGCTGCTGCGGCAGGCCTGCGCCGATGCCCAGTTACTGGTGCATGAATCGACCTATACTGAAGCCATGCTGCAAAAAGTCGGACCGGGGCCGACCCACAGTTCGGTGCAGCGGGTGGCGCAGTTTGCCGCGCAAAGCGGCTTGCCGAACCTGATCCTGACGCACTTCAGCGCGCGCTATGACAACCCGGAGGGGATGGCGGAGCTCGATGCGGAAGCGCGCCGGTATTACGACGGCACGCTGTTCCTGGCCAGTGATTTTGACGAGTACGCCGTGGCGCCGGAAGGTGTGGTGGCCAAGGTCGGCGAGCGGCGCAGGCGTCCGGCGGCACACTACGTATAACAGCGTACTGCAATCGCGGCGGCTTGGGATTACACTTCTTGCAAACAATTACACAGAGGAGAAATCGCATGAAACAATTCATCCCACTGATTGCCGCCCTGGCGCTGGCGGCACCCACTGCCCACGCGGCGGGCGAGACGGCAGGCGCCATCGCCATGGTCGACAAAGGCGCGGCCTACCTGCAAAAGAACGGCAAAGAGGCCTTGATCCGCGAAGTCAACGCGAAAAACCCGGACTTCGTGCGCGCCGATACGTACTTGACGGTGCGCGCGCTGGATGGCACCCAGCTGGCGCATCCGACCAACCCCAAACTGGTCGGCAAGAACGCGGTGGTGTTGCCCGATGCGGATGGCAAGCTGTTCCGAAAGGAAATCATTGACCGCGCGGCCAAGGAAGGCAAGGGCTGGGTCGATTACCGCTACAACAACCCGCAGACCGGCGTGATTGAAAAGAAAAGCACGTACTTTATGAAAAGTGGCGACGTGATCCTGGAGGCGGGGATCTATAAGGGTAAGTAAGCGGCTGGGATCGGCCAGTGAAAAGGGGCGGTCGCCATTGGCGCCGCCCCTTTTTTTGATCGATCAATGCGGCGCCGGTTGGCGCCGACAGTTGCCCTGGATTACCAGCCGAAGCCGTAGATCGCGGCCAGCGTCACGCCGATCACGGCCGAGCCGAACGCAAACGCCCCGTCCACGCGGAACAGCGCGGGATCGACCACCAGCGCCTTGCGCGGGCTGTCGCGGCGGGCTTCGGCCATTTTGCTCATTAACACCATGCCGCCGATGACGACCCAGAACACGATGAACATGCGGTCCAGGAACGGGATTTCCGCCACGCCCGCTTCGGTCACCTTGGCAAAGCCGATCGGGATCAGGAACGACAGGTCCATCATGTGGGGCAGGAATTTCAGCAAGATCGAGCCGGCCAGGCCACCCAGCGTTGCGAACATGGCGGCGCCCGACGTGGTCTTTTTCCAGAAGAATCCCATCAGGAACATGGCCAGGATGCCGGGCGAGACAAAACCGGTGTATTCCTGGATGTACTGGAAGCCGCCTTTTTTGTCGATGCCCAGCAATGGGGCGATCAGTACCGCCAGCGCCATCGAGACCACCACGCTGACGCGGCCGATCCACACCATGCGCTGCTCGGTCGCTTGCTGGTTGAAGGTCTTGTTGTAGATGTCCAGCGTGAAGATGGTGGCGATACTGTTGGCCTTGCCGGCCAGCGAGGCCACCACGGCGGCGGTCAGCGCGGCAAAGGCGATGCCTTTCAGGCCCGATGGCAGCAAATTCAGCAGCACCGGGTAGGCGCGGTCCGGATTGACTTCATCGCCGACGCGCATGGCGTCGCCCAGTGCGCCGGACTTGTCCAGCGCGTAAGCGGCAATACCTGGCAAGACCACGATCACCGGCATCAGCAGTTTCAGGAAGGCCGCGAACAGCAGGCCTTTGCGGGCGGTCGGCAGGTCCGCGCCCAGGGCGCGCTGGGTGATGTACTGGTTGCAGCCCCAGTAGTTCAGGTTGACGATCCACATGCCGCCGATCAGGACCGACAGGCCTGGCAAATCCATGTAGTTGGGATTGTCGCGGGTCAGCACCATGTCAAAGTGTTCGCCGGCGCGGACAAACAGTTCGGAAAAACCGGCCACGGCGCCGTGCTTGCCGCCCAGCACCGCCACCAGGTCCAGCGCCAGCCAGGTCGTCACCAGGCCGCCGATCACCAGGCAGGTCACCTGAATCACATCGGTATAACCGATGACCTTCATGCCGCCCAGGGTAATGATGGCGGCAAAAATGGCCAGGAACAACATGCACGGCAGCAGGGCAATGCCCGACAGGCTGGAAATGGCCAGCGCGCCCAGGTACAGGATCGAGGTCAGGTTGACCACCACATACAGGCCGAGCCAGAACAAGGCCATGGTGGTCGCCACGGCTTTGCCATAGCGCTGTTCGAGGAATTGCGGCATGGTGTAGATGCGGTTTTTCAGGTAGACCGGCATGAAGAACACGGCCACGATCACCAGGGTGGCGGCCGCCATCAATTCGTAGACCGCGATCGCCATGCCGATCTTGTAGCCGGAACCGCTCATGCCGATAAACTGTTCGGCCGAGATGTTGGAGGCGATCAGCGAGGCGCCGATGGCCCACCACGTCAGCGACCCTTCGGCCAGGAAGTAGTCATGGGAGGCCGAGCCGGAACCGGCTTGCTTGCGGCGGTAAACCCAAATGCCGTAACCGGTCACCAGGACAAAATAAAACAGGAAGACCACGAGGTCCAGGGTGGAAAATGTGCTCATCAAATGCTCACGGTAAGGAAATTGTCTCTGGATGGGCCGCGTGCGCTGGGCGCCGGACCCTGTTCTTGCATCAAGGGAAAATCTTAGGCGAAAGTGACCTACTATTTCTTATATGACTTTTGCATCAACCTATACTGATTTGGCATGGCTGGCCGGGCCTGCGCCGAAGCGACTGCATTTGGCGCCATGGGCGGGCAAGGTGACGTCCCGGCACGCGCCCGCTATCATGTTGCCAACCTACTATGAGACGCTGACACCATGCACCTGCGCGACGCCATCGCCGGCGATGCCTCCACCATCGCCGCCATCTACAATCCGTATATTATCGACACCACCATCAGTTTTGAGGAAGTCCCGGTGCCGGACGCCGAAATGGCGCGCCGGATCGCCGAGGTACAGGCGGCCGGCTTGCCGTGGCTGGTGGCCGAATGGGACGGCGTCGTCATCGGCTACGCCTATGCCACCCAATGGCGCGTGCGCCACGCCTATCGCCATTCGGTGGAGAGCAGCGTGTACCTGGCGCCGGCGGCGGCGCGCCGTGGCGTCGGCAGCGCGCTCTATGCAGCGCTGCTGGCGCGCTTGCAGGCGGGCGGTTATCACCTGGTGATCGGCGGCATTGCGTTGCCGAACGACGCCAGCGTGGCGCTGCACCAGAAAATGGGCTATGAAAAGGCGGCCCACTTCAAGCAAGTTGGCTACAAATTCGGGCGCTGGCTCGACGTCGGGTATTGGCAAAAAACACTGGCCGAGCCCGCGCCGCGCTGACGTGCTTGACGCGCATGGTGCTGCGCCAGTTCTCCGCCAGTGCCCCTCCGCTGGGCCGCCTGTTGTTGCTTTCGTACACTTTTCAGTGTTCGGCCCGGATTTCTCCGCGCCGACCCAACATCGCCCTGTCAACGCGATAGACTGTGCCCAAGCGCCGCACTAAGGTGGCGCGGTCGCCCAGTCCCGGCGGCGCCATGCCGCCGTCATTTACGCGTTGACCATGACTCCAGTTGCCCGACAGGTCTTTCGATTGCTGGCGCTGCCGGCCCTTTGCGTGGCCGCCTGTGCCCATGCGCAGGACAGCAACTGGTCGTTCCAGGGCTTCGGCAGTATCGGCGCCGTGCATTCGACAGAAAAGCAGGCCGATTACGCCGCCAACGTGCTGTACCCCGGCATGGCCGGTTATAGCCGCGAATGGAGCCCGGAAGTCGACAGCCGCCTGGGCGCCCAGCTCAGCGTGGATCTCGGCAAGCGCTGGTCCGTCGTGCTGCAGGTGGTGTCCGAGCACAACCTGGAAAATTCGTGGAAGCCGGCGCTGGAATGGGCCAATGTCAAATACCAGGTCAGCCCGGAATTGAGCGTGAGGCTGGGGCGCATCGCGTTGCCGGTGTTCCTGGCGGGCGATTACCGCAAGGCGGGTTTTGCGTTGCCGTGGGTGCGTCCGCCGGTGGAACTGTACGGGGCGCTGCCGATTTCCAGCAGTGATGGCGTCGATGCCAGCTACCAGTGGCAGGGCGGCGGCATCAAGCATACGACCCAGGTGTTTTATGGCTCGACCCGGCATCAGCTGGGGGCGGGCAACCGCTCGCGGGTCCACGGGCTGTCAGGCGTGGCCCATGCCACGACCGCCGGCGCGCTGATGCTGCGCGGCGGCGTCACCACGGCCTCGCTGACGATCGATGCCGGGCAAGAATTGTTTGACGGCCTGCGCCAGTTTGGCCCGGTCGGCCAGCAATTGGCGCGGCGCTATGAAATCCGGGACAAGCGCGTGCTGGTGCTCAACGCGGGGCTCAGCTACGACCCGGGCGACTGGTTTGTCATGGCCGAGGCGGCGCGCTTCAATTACAACTCGGGCCTGGGCGATTTTTATGGCGCCTATGCCAGCGGCGGGATACGGCTCGGGGCATGGACGCCGTATCTGTTGGCGGCCCGTTCCCGCGCACTGATGCCGACGCAGGTGGCGGGCCTGCCGCTGGCCGGCTTGCCGCCGGACGCGGCCGCCACCGCCGCAGCCCTGAACGGCTACCTGAACACTTTCCTTAGCGCGATTCCACAGCAGGCGAGTGTGGCGGTTGGCGTGCGCTGGGATGTCAGCGCCGGCATGGCGTTGAAATTGCAGTATGATCGACTGCATACGCGTAACGGCTCGTCCGGCACCTTCCTCCACGTGCAACCGGGCTTCCGTTCCGGGCGGCACGTGGGCGTGACCAGCGTGCTGCTGGACTTTGTGTTTTGACGGGGCCGCAGATGCGACTGTCTACACTGGCTGGTTTCCTGTTGATGGTGGCGTTCGAAGCGCCGGGCGGCGTCGCGCGCGCCGCCGAGGTGGTGGTGATTGTGTCGGCGCACAATCCGGTGGCCACGCTGCGCGCCGACCAGGTGGCCGATATCTTCATGGGCGAGGCGACCCGCTTTCCCGATGGGCTGGAAGTCCAGGCACTGGACCAGGCCTGGAATACGCCGCTGCGCAACGAGTTTTACCAGAAGGTCGCGTCGCGTACGCCGGCGTTGATGAAAGCGTACTGGACCAAGCGCATTTTCACCGGCCGTGGCCAGCCGCCACGCGAGCTGTCGAGCTCCATGGCGGTGCGCAAGGCGGTGGCGGAAAACCCCGGTGCGATTGGCTATGTCGACCGGGCGGCGGTTGATGCCAGCGTGCGCGTGGTGCTGGTGCTGAACTGATGGACGGCACCGCCCACCAACGCACAGTGCGCGGCACGGCGCGCTGGCGCCGCATGGCGCTGGAAACCTATGCATCGCTGCCCTTGTTTACCGTGGTACTGCTGGGCGCGATCTGGAGTGCGACCTTGTATTTCATTAATAGCGAACTGGATGCGGCGCACGTCGTGGCCGGCGATTCGCTGCTGGAATTGGCCGACACCTATGAAGCGCAGGTGGTGCGCAACTTGCAGGGCATCGAGCAGACGCTCAAGGTGCTGACGTATGCGGTGGAAAAGAAGGGCGCGGCGGGCGCCATTCCTGAACTGCAGCAAAACGACTTGTTGCCGCCGGCGCTGGTGTTTGTCGTCAGCATTGCCGACGCGTCCGGCCGCATCATTGCCAGCAACCCCGTGGCGACACCGATTTCGGTGGCCGCTGAAGACTATTTCAAATACCACCAGCAGCAGCGCAACAGTTCGACCTATATCGCGCAGGCCATGCGCGACCCGGCCAACCGGGATTGGCATTTGCATTTCACGCGTCGCCTGAACACGCCGCAAGGCGAATTCGCCGGTGTGGTGGTGGTGGAAGTCGAGCCGGCCTATTTCACCAGCGGCTATGAGCACACACGCCTCGGTGATCGTGGCGTGCTGGGGCTGGTGGGCGCCGATGGCGTGGCGCGGGTGCTGCGCGTCGGCGACCAGGTCAGCTGGGGACAGCAGGTTGGCGCGCTGCCGGGCAGGGACGCCGGCGCACCACGGGCGGTGGCCAGCGTCTGGGATGGCGTGCCACGGTATACAGCGTTACGGGCGCTGCCGCGTTATCAACTGTCGGTACTGGTGGCCCTGTCCGAGGCGGAGCAACTGGCGCCGGCGTACGACAGGCGCAGCGAACGGTTGCTTGAAGCGGGCGTCGCCACGCTGGCGGTGTTGCTGGTGGCGGCGCTGGCGTGGTTCTGGACATGGCAGGGCGCGCGGGCGCGGCGCCATATCCGCCGCGCGCAGGAAACCTATGCGGCCGCGTCGGAAGCCAATATGGACGCCTTCTTCGTGTTGCGTGCCGTGCGTGACGGCCAGGGTGCGATCGTCGACTTCAAGATCGCCACCGCCAATTCCCGTGCTGAACAAATGAGCGGCCGCAGCAAGCAGGCGCTGCAGGGACAGACCCTGTGCAACTGGTTGCCGCATGCGAGTGACAACGGTATTTTCAAGCGGCTGGTGCGGATCGCCGCCGAAGGCGGAGTGCACCAGGAAGAATGGGAAAATACCCTGCCGCAGCTGAAAGCCGGCTGGATCCACGCGCAGGTGGTGGGGGTGGAAGGCGGCGCGGTCATGATCATGCGCGACATTACCGAGCGCAAGCAGGCGGAACACCGCATTGTCCATATGGCCTTGCACGATGCGCTGACCGGGCTGCCGAACCGCAGCCTGATCGGCGACCGCCTGCAACAGGCGATCGCCGAAGCGCAGCGCGAGCACTATGCGGTCCACGTGGCGTTTATCGACCTCGATGGTTTTAAGCTGGTCAACGACGGCCTGGGCCATTCGGCGGGCGACTTGCTGCTGAAGGAAGTGGCGGCGCGCATGGCGGCCTGCTTGCGCAAGTACGACACGGTGGGCCGCTTTGGCGGCGATGAATTCGTGCTGGTGCTGCCGCAGCAAAGACACGAACTGGCGCCCACCGCCTCGCTGCTGGAACGGGTGCGTGAAGCGGTGATCCGTCCGGTGCTGCTCGAAGGTCAGGAGGTACGCGTCAGTTGCAGTATCGGCGTGGCCACCTATCCGCGTGACGGCGAGGATGCCGATACCCTGATGATGAACGCCGATGCGGCCATGTACCGGGCCAAGGAAACCGGCAAGAACAATGTGCAGTTCTATGCCCAGGAAATGAACGGCAGCCTGGAAGAAAAGCTGGCGCTGCTGGACGGCTTGCGCAAGGCGCTCGACGATCACCAACTACTGGTGGAGTACCAGCCCAAGGCCGACTTGCGCAGCGGCTTGATTTTTGGCGTCGAAGCGCTGGTGCGCTGGCGGCATCCGGAGCGCGGCCTGATCCGCCCCGATATCTTCATCCCGCTGGCCGAGGAATGCGGCATGATCGGCGCCATCGGCGACTGGGTGCTGCAGCAGGCGTGCCACCAGGCCCGGGCTTGGCAAGCGGCCGGCTTGCCGCCGATGACGATGTCGGTCAACGTGTCGCCGCGCCAGTTCGATGATGTGCGGCTGGTGGCGCGCGTCGGCGACGCGCTGCGCGACAGTGGCCTGGCGGCGGGCTTGCTGGAGCTGGAAGTGACGGAAAGCCTGATTATGCGCGACGTCGCCCTGGCCGTGGCCAAGATGGCCGAACTGGAAACCATGGGTGTGGGGCTGTCGATCGACGACTTCGGCACCGGCTATTCGAGCCTGTCGTCGCTCAAGCGTTTCCCGATCAGCCGCCTGAAAATTGATAAATCCTTTGTGCGCGACCTCGATAGCAGCGCCGACGACCGGGCGATCGCGCGCGCCATCATTTCACTGGCCCATGAACTCGATGTGCGGGTCATCGCCGAGGGTGTGGAAACCGTGCAGCAGCGTGACTTCCTGCAGGCCAATGGCTGCGATGAAATGCAGGGTTACTGGCTGAGCCGGCCGGTGCCGCCGCAGCAAATCGAAGCGTTGCTGGTGCAGCAGATGGCGGCGGCGGAGCAGGGGCGGTTGCTTCCCGTCACCGACAGGGCCACCCATTGGGAAACAAAGTAGGGCACTTGGCGGGTCACGTGCCCGGCCAGTTGAAGTGCGAGCGATGATGTGTTTCTGCTACCATTGCCTGTTTCCCCACCCGCACTCCTGCCATGACTCATTCCCCCACCCGCCGCACCGTCCTGCTGTCCCTGGCTGCCGCGCCATTCGCGCCATACGCACCGGCGGTACTGGCATCCGAGCCTGCGCTGGCCAGGCTGGCCGCGCTCGAACAATCCGCCGGTGGCCGCCTGGGCGTGGCGGTGCTGGAGACCGGCAGCGGCAAGCAGGTGTTGCACCGCGCCGATGAACGGTTTGCGTTTTGCAGCACCTTTAAGACCATGGTGGCGGCGGCGATCCTGGCGCGCAGCCAGCAGGAAGCCGGTTTGCTCGAGCGCCGCATCCACTACACCAAGGCCGACCTGGTGACGTATTCGCCGGAAACCGAAGAACACCTGACCGACGGCATGACGGTGGCCGAACTGTGCGAAGCCACGATCCAGGTGTCCGACAATGCCGCCGCCAACTTGCTGATGAAGGTGCTGGGCGGCCCGTCAGCCGTGACGGCCTTTGCCCGCACCATCGGCGACAAGGCGTTCCGGCTGGACCGCTGGGAAACCGAACTCAATTCCGCCATTCCCGGCGACCCGCGCGACACCACCACACCGGCCGCCATGATGCGCTCGGTCAACCGCTTGTTATTGGGCGATGCGCTGGGCGCACCACAGCGCAAGCAGCTGGTGGACTGGATGGTGGGCACCCTGACCGGCAATGAACGCATCCGCGCCGGCAGTCCTGACGGCGCCACGGTGGCCGACAAGACCGGCACCGGCAGTTATGGCGTCACCAACGATATCGGTGTGGTGTGGCCCAAGGATCAGGCGCCGCTGGTGGTGGTGGTGTACTACGCCGGTCCCGCCAGGGACAGCAAGGCGCGCAGCGACGTGGTGGCCGCCGCGACACAAATCGCGCTGGCGGCGCTGTCCTGACGCATCACGCCGCTTTGCGCTCCGACTGCCCCGACACCTTTGCCACCTTGTCGCGCGTTTGCGAAATGATCTTGTTGAATTGTTCGGACGATACGCGGCTCAGCTTTTCCAGTGCGGCATTCACCACCGACATGCGGGCCTGGCCTTCGGCCAGGCTGGCGCCGGTTTCCACGTGGCTGACGACCCACGAATTGTTCGAGGTCGACAGCGACTTGTGCACCGCGAACTGATGGTCCTGGAAGCGCGTTTCAATCATCTCGGCCGGAATGGTCCAGCACAGGCCTTCATTGTCGTAGATGGTCAGTTGAATAATTTTCATGATGGCAAGTTGTGCGAAGGAAATTAAATGTGCATTAGCGCAATGCGATTATAGACACTTTATTTCCTTGTGGAAAGTTATTTTAACTGGAAGTTGCTATTGATTCATTAGTAACCCATCAATAACCCATCAATAACCCAGGGCGGTGAGGGCATCGCGGATCACGCGCGCACTACGCACCAGCGCCTGCAATTCGGGGTCGGACAAATCGGGCGGCACGTGAAACGCGGCGCCGGTGGCGCCCACCTGCACCGGCATCGACAAGGTGACGTCCTGCACGCCATCAATGTCGCCCCAGTGGGTGCTGACGGTCAGCACCCGTTTTTCATCGAACAGCACGCAGCGCGCCAGCATCGCCAGCGCGGCGCCGATGCCAAAGCAGGTGGCCCCTTTACCCTCAATGATGCGGTACGCGGCGCGCCGCACACCGGCATCGATGTCGGCCATGGCCGCCTCGTCCAGCGGCACACCTTGCAGGGCGGCAAAACGCTGCAGGGGCAAGCCCGCCACCTGCGCGCCCGACCACACCAGCACTTCCGAGTCGCCGTGTTCACCGAGGACCTGGGCATGGACGGAACCGGTGGCGACGCCAAGGCGCTCGGCCAGCAGGGCGCGGAAGCGCGCGCTGTCGAGCAGGGTACCGGTGCCGATCACCCGTTCCGGCGGCAGGCCGGACAGGCGCAGTGCGACATGCGTCATAATGTCCAGCGGATTGGTCGCCACCAGCACAATCGCATCGGGCGCGGCCCGCACCACGGCCGGGATAATCGCGCGGAACACGTCGGCATTGCGCTGCAACAGTTGCAGGCGGGACTCGCCCGGCGCCTGGCCGACACCCGCCGCCAGGATCACCAATGAGCAGCCTTGCAAGTCGTTGTATGTACCGCAGCGCACCCGCATCGGGTGGCAATAAGGCGTCGCATGCAGCAAGTCCAGGTGCTGGGCTTCGGCCAGCGCGGCATTGGCGTCCACCAGCACGATGTCACTGCCGATGCCTTGATTGATCAGGGCAAACGCCGCGGCGCCGCCGACGGCGCCGGCGCCGACAATGCCGATCTTCAAGGGCCCTCCGAGCGGAATACCAGTACTGGTACCGTGCTGTGCAACAGCACCTTGCGGGTTTCGCTGCCTTTGACCAGGCCATGCAGGCCGATGCGGCCATGCGAACCCATGGCAATCAGGTCGCAACGCAATTCATGCGCGGTTTTCAGGATCGCCGCATGGGGCGCGGCGGCATGGCGCAACAGCGGTTCGTAGCGCACCTGGTGGGCGCTGGCCGCCGTCCGGGCGGCCGCCAGCGGCGGGTAATCGCTGTGATTGGGGCAAGGCGCGCGGGCCGACAGCGCGTGGCTGTCCGGCTGTACGTGCAGTGCCGTCACCTGGGCGCCGATGGATGCGGCAAAGCGCATGCACGAGGCAATCGCCGCTGCGGAAGCCGGCGAATCGTCCACAGGTAATAAAATGTGTTTATACATAAATCAAATCTCCCTATTTGATAGTGTCCTAGTTGCAAGTGATAAATTCTTTGACCTGGATCAAATTTACCGATGACACGACCCCACCACCTGCAAACCGACGCCGTCGCCCTGCGTGCCCAACTGGAACAAGGCGACCTGACTGCCGAGCACTTGCTGGAACGCCAACTGGCGCGGCTCGACGCCACCCAGCCGCTGATCAACGGCGCCACCGCGATCCTGCGCACGCAGGCGCAGCAACAACTGGCGCAGCAACAATTGGCGCACGCAAGCGGTATGCCGCGCGGCCCGCTGTATGGCTTGCCTTGTTCGGTCAAGGAAACCTTTGGCATGGCCGGCCATGACGTCACGGCGGGCTCGATGCGCATGACGCCGCAAGCGCATGTGCGCGACGCCACGGTGGTGGCGCGCCTGAAGGCGGCCGGGGCGATCGTGCTTGCGCGCGGCAATGTGCCGGAATTTGCGATGACAGGGGAAACCACCAATCCGCGCTTTGGCCGCACCAATAATCCCATCGATGCGGCGCGCGTGGCGGGCGGATCGTCGGGCGGCGAGGGGGCGCTGGTGGGATCCGGCGCCGCCGTGTTCGGCCTGGGCTCCGATATCCTGGGCTCGATCCGGATTCCCTCCGCGTTTTGCGGCGTGGTCGGTTTTAAACCGTGTTCGGGTGCGGTCGTTG
>JAIENA010000321.1 GCA_019751755.1 Burkholderiaceae bacterium
CGACAGCGACACCCTGGTGCAATACATGGGCGGGCGTGAAGCCCTGATCACCGCCGAACGCTTGCTGGCCCAGGGACGCCGTCCGCAAACCCCGGTGGTCGTGATTGAGAACGTCAGCCGCGCCAACCAAGGCATCTTGCGCATGACGCTGGCGGACCTGGCGCAAGGCCTGGCCGTGGCCCATGGTCCGGTGCTGGTGATGGTCGGTGAAGCCATGGCGCAACGTCCGGGACAGCCGGACGACACCGCATCACTGTAAAAATTTGCCCTTATGGCAATAATCAAGTGTAATGGCGCTTTCCTTTGCTGTCACACTTCATGCGCGTCCTCCCTTTTTCCGTCCTGACCCTGGCCCTGAATGCCAGCATTGCCCTGGCCCAGGCGCCGGCCGCCCCTGCCGCCCCTATAGCCCCTATAACCGCTGCAACAACCGCTGCAACCGCCACCGCCACTGAATCCCCATTGGCCGCGCTGCCCTATACGCCCGGCCTCGATGTCAGCGCGATGGACCACAGCGCCGATCCGTGCCAGGATTTTTACCAGTACAGCTGCGGCGGCTGGATACGCAACAATCCGATTCCGGGCGACCAGAGCGCATGGAGCGTGTATGCCAAGGTGACGCAGGATAACCAGCGCTATTTGTGGGGCATCCTGGCGTCGCTGGCGCAAGCTGATCATGCGTCGGCCGAGCGCAGCCCGAACCAGCAAAAGATCGGTGATTACTTTGCCGCCTGCATGGACGAAACCCGCATCGAATCGCGCGGCGCGGCGCCCTTGCTGCCGTACCTCGAAAAAATCGCCGCCCTGCCCTCGAAGCGGGCGTTAGCGGCGCTGCTGGCCACGCTGCACCGGGAACTGAGCGCCGGTATCTTGCTGGGCTTTGGCGCGGGGCAGGATATGGCGGACGCGTCGCAAACCATTGCGTATGCCGGGATCGCCAACGCCGGCTTGCCCGACCGCGATTACTACCTGAAAACCGACCGGCGCTCCCAGGATATGCGGCGCCAGTATCTGGCCCACGTGGCGCGTTCGCTGCAACTGGCCGGCGTGGCGCCGGCCGTGGCGAAACGCCAGGCCGCCGCCATCCTGCGGCTGGAAACCGTGCTGGCCAAGGCCTCGCTGTCGCGCGTGGCCCAGCGCGATCCCTATCAACAGTTCCACAAAACCGACCGCAAGGGATTGCAACGCCTGACGCCATCATTTGACTGGCATGTCTACCTGGCCGGCATGGGCCAGGACGGCCTCGACACCTTCAATGTCACGCAGCCCGCCTACCTGGCGGCGCTGGAGCGCCAATTGCGCGACGTGGCGCTGGACGACCTCAAGGCTTACCTGGCATGGCACACCACCCGTACCCTGTCGCCCTACCTGTCGCGCGCCTTTGACGACGAAAGCTTCGGCTTTTACCAGAAGACCTTGCTGGGCGTGCCACAACAGCAGCCGCGCTGGAAGCGCTGCGTGCAGCAGGTCGACCAGCAGCTCGGTGAAGCGTTGGGCCAGGAATTCGTCGCACGCGCCTTCAGCCCGGAACTGAAGGCGCAAGTGCAACACATGACGAAAAAGATCGAAGACGCCATGGCGCGCGACATCGATGCATTAACGTGGATGAGCAGCGCAACCAAAGCCCGCGCCCATGAAAAACTGCGCGCGGTGGCCAACAAGATCGGCTACCCGGACCAGTGGCGCGATTACAGCGGCTATGGCGTGGTCCGCGACGACTACGCAGCCAACGTCGTCCATGGCACGGCGTTTGAAACACGGCGCCAGATGGCCAAGATCGGCAAACCGCTGGACCGGGGCGAGTGGGATATGACGCCGCCCACCGTCAACGCGTATTACAACGCGCAGATGAACGACATCAACTTCCCGGCCGGGATCCTGCAGCCGCCGTTGTACGACGCGAAAATGGATGCGGCGCCGAACTATGGCAATACCGGCGGCACCATCGGCCATGAATTGATCCACGGCTTTGACGATGAAGGGCGCCAGTTCGATGCGCAGGGCAACCTGAAAGACTGGTGGGGCAAGAAAGACGCGGCCGCGTTCAACCAGCGCGCGCAATGCATCACCGACCAGTATGCGCAATACACGGTGGTCGACAATATCAAGCTCAACAGCAAACTGACGCTCGGTGAAGATGCCGCCGACCTCGGCGGCCTGCTGCTGGCGTGGATGGCGTGGAAGTCCGACATCGCCGGGGACGTGTCGCAGGCCGCACTGGAACAGCGTGACGGCCTGACGCCGGAACAGCGCTTCTTTGTCGGCTATGCGCAATGGACATGCGAGAGCCAGCGTCCGGAACGCTTGCGGGTCAACGCCGCCACCGATCCCCATTCGCCGGGCAAATACCGGGTCAACGGCGTGCTGGTCAACATGCCCGAATTTGCCCGGGCCTTTGCGTGCAAGCCGGGACAGGCGATGGTCAAGCCGGCGGACAAGGTGTGCCGGGTCTGGTAAGCGGCGGGCAAACTGCGGTGAGCTGCTAAAATATCGCCTTCGATTTTCAGGAGGTCATATGCAGCAGCCCAACGAAGTATTTGAACGCGCCCGCCAGGCCCGCGAGGAAGGACGTTTCCAGGAAGCGCTGCAGGACCACCTGTGGCTGCACGAGCATGCACTGGCGGTGTCGCCCGACTGGAATGGCGTGCGCCTGTCGTTCGCGCTGCGCGACTGGATTTATCTGGCCGAACAATTCGCGCCGGCCCGCAGCGCGCTGCAAGCGATTCGCGACCGCGAAGCGGCACGCATGCTGCAAGGCGCGGCGGCGGTGGAACGGTTCCGCGAAGTAGCCGCGATCAATGAGGCGCTGGGCGAAGTCGCAGCCACCCACCAGCTATTCCTGGCGCTCGACTCGGTCGACGCCAGCGTGGCGGAACAGTGCGCGGAACTGGCCATGACGGCACTGGTCAAGTGCCAGGACTTCCAGCTGGCGCGCCGCTTCCTGGCCTCGCCGGAACAGCGCATTGCGCAACTGGCGGAACGCCTGAATGGCGCGGCCGAGGCGCTGGCCAGCCAGCCGGCATCGGCCGCCCCGACGCTGCTGGCGTTTGTGCTGAACTATGCCAAGGAAGTGCGGCTGGTGCTGGCCGTGCTGCGCGGCATGGACGAGGCGGATGAAGCGGATAACATGAAAAAAGCGGCGCTCGACGCCATCCGCTCGAACGGATTACGCGCGATTATGCAGCGTGAGCTGGATCAACCGGGTTCCACCCTGGCGGCCATGGCCAGACAGCAAGAGCAGGACGACGCAGCCTGATCGGCGCAACGCACGCCACGCATACCAGCGTTGGCGTGTCATCTGCAGGGCGGCATTGACGATGCCGCCAGCATGCATCAACGCGGCGGCATTGCCGGGCGTTCCCGACTCGGCACGCCCCTCGTCGAAGCCGTCTTACGGCGTCGGCGCTAGCGCTGCGGCGCAGTAATCAGCCATGGCATTGAGCACCTCCGGCGATTCGCCGACCGCGGTGGCGACCGTGATGCGCAGCGCCGGATACTTGACCTTCAATTCTTCGACCATCAGCGGCAAATCACGCAGCACGTGACCGCCCTGCCCCAGGAACACGGGCACCAGCGCGATGTCGGCAACGCCTTGCGCCACCAACTGGTCGACCCGCTCCGGCAACCGGGGCGACATCAACTCCAGGAACGCCAGCGAGACATCGAGATCCGGCAAGCGCGCCTGGGTCAGGCCGCGCAGCCGCTCGAACGGCGCGGCCCAGCTGGCGGCGCGGGCGCCGTGGGCAAACAAAATCATTGCACGTGCAGTCATCCTATTTCCTTTTTCAATGCCGCTCAACCCACCATAGGGCGCCGATTGCCAGCATCAGATACATGATCGATGGCGCCGCCGCCGTCAGCACCGGTGGCCAGGTCGACAGCAAGCCGATATGCGAGAACAGCGTATTGACCAGCATGAAGCTCACGCCGATCATGACGCCAATAAAAATCTTCAGGCTGACACCGCCGCTGCGCGTGTGCAGGTAGGCGAACGGCAGCGCCAGCGCCATCAGCACGAAAATCGCCAGCGGGTCGATCAGCTTCTTCCAGAAGGCGATCTTGAAGCGGTTGGTTTCCTGCTTGTTTTCCGCCAGGTGGCGCGTATACACGGCCAGTTCGTTGGCCGACATGCGCTCCGGATCGCTGCGCGAGACCTGCAAAATCTTCGGCGTGATTTCCGAGACAAAGTCGCGCGTTGCAACCTTGACGGTGTCGATCATGCTGGTTTCCTGGCCGAAGTGGTTGGCCGCCGTCGCCACACCGCCCGACGCCATCAAGCCGGGATTGCTGAAACGGGTCTCCGTCACGTCATACAGCCGCCACACGCCGTTGCCCTGGAAGCTGGCACTGTTGGCCACGATCAGCGAACGCATGCGGAAGCTGGTGTCGAACTCGTACAAGGTCACGCCATTCAGCAAGCCGTCGGGACGCACCTCGCGCACGTTGAAGAAGCGCGAGCCCTGCACCTCGCCCGTCAAGCCATTGCTCTTGATGATGTCCTTGGTCCACAGGCCAGAACGGAATTCCGCCGCCACGGCGGCGCCGCGCGCCGACATTTTGACCTTTTCGGCCACCGGCGCCGTGCGCGGCACGATGAATTCGCCGAGCAGGTACGCCACCGCCACGATCACGATGCCAACCCGGAACAGCATGCCGGCGGCGCGGCGCGTCGACATCCCGGCCGCGCGCATGATGGTAAATTCCGACGACGAGGCGAATTGCGCCATCGTATAAATGGTGCCGATCAGCGCCGCCACCGGCAGCACGCGGTAGATCCGCTCCGGCAGCAAAATTGCCACATACAGCAAGGCGTGCTGGATGCCATAGCCATTCTTGCCGACGTCCGGCAACTCGCCAGTCAAGTCAAAGAATGCCGCCAGCCCCAACAAGGCCAGCATGCAGAACGCCACCGCCTGCGCGATCGACGATGCGAAATACCTTTGCAGCACCGACATCAGGCACCGCCTTTCGTGCGGGCCTGGGCGCCGCTATTCTTGAAGCGGGCCCACATGGCGCGCGGGTGATAGCGGTGATTGACGTTGGCGCGCCAGGCAAACAGCCCCACCACCACCAGCAGGATCAACAGGTGCAGCGGCCACCAGGCCATGCCGAACGCGTACTTGCCCTGCTTGACGCTGGCTTCGAACACCTTGACCAGGTTCTGGTAGCTGAAGAACACCAGCAGCGCCACAATCAGGTTGGCGGAACTGCCGGCGCGGGGATTGACGAAGCCCAGCGGAATCGCCAGCAACAGCAGCAACACGCACATGATCGGGATCGACACGCGCCACAGGATTTCGGCCTGCGCATAAGGACC
Organism: Burkholderiaceae bacterium; assembly: GCA_019751755.1. Taxonomy (GTDB): domain Bacteria; phylum Pseudomonadota; class Gammaproteobacteria; order Burkholderiales; family Burkholderiaceae_D; genus Rugamonas. The sequence goes on from JAIENA010000321.1 coordinate 5,318, forward strand.
GGGGGTGCGCAGCAAATCGCTGCTGGACATGGCGTCGACCCGCAATGAGGCACCAGCGGATGCTTCCTGACTGGCCACACGCATGCTGTATTTTTCAAATTCCATGGTCTGGAATTCAGGACTACCAGGCTTGCCCTGATAGCGGCGTCCGTTCTTCAACTCCAGGAAGCGCGTGCCATCGGCGCTGGTCGTGATCGAGCCTTCCTTGGCCACCACCACGGCGGTGCCCTTTTCGTCGACCGTGTTGACGAACACGTTGTGCACCACGGCGGTCTGGCCGGACACGCCTTCGACAAAGAAGATGCGGTTGCTCGACGCCGACTCGCGGAACTGACCGGGCGAGACCTGCTGCAAGTCTTCGCGCTTCTGGAAACGTTCTGTGTATTCGATGCTCTTTTGCCGGGCCCACGGCGTCGCATAAAACGCCAGCAATGCCGTCAGCAGCACGATGGGCATACCGAACGTCAGCACCGGACGGATCCAGCGGCCCAGGCTCAGACCGGACGCAAACCACACCACCATCTCGGACTCGCGGTACGAACGCGTCACCACCATCAGCACAGAAATAAAGCTGGTGAGGATCAGCACTGTTGGCAGATAATTCAGGGCTGCGAACGCCAGCAGCGCGATGACGTCTTCAGACGCAACCTTGCCGCCCGCGGCTCTGCCGAGGATGGTGATCAGGGTCCAGGTGACGCTGATGGAGAACAGTACCGTGAAGGTGGCCCCGGCCGCACTCGCCAGCTCGCGTTGAAGGGCACGATGAAAAATCATTCGAAAGTTATAATTCGGTCGGTAAAAAATTTAAAAACATGGGTGCAGGGCCTTTAGGCCGGGCACCCACATATCAATAACAAGCAAACGCCACAAGCTGATGCTTGCTATCGGCTGAACAGTAAAACACCGCAATATCACGGAGAAATCTCATGGACTTTAGCATAAAAGCATTCGACGCCAAAAACACCATCACGTCCGCCAAGACCGGCTGCGTGGCTGTCGGCGTCTATGAAAACAAGAAGCTGACGGCCGAGGCGAAAGCCCTCGATGGCAACGGCGACATCACCGCCGCGCTGAAGTCCGGCGACATCACCGGCAAGGCCGGCACCACCCTGCTGCTGCGCGGCGTGCAAGGCGCACAAGCCGAACGCGTACTGCTGGTGGGTCTGGGCTCTGACGAAGCCGTCAGCGAAAAAAGCTTCGCCTCCGGCGTGCAGGCCACGATCAAGGCGTTCTCCACCCTGGGCGCGGCGGACGCCATTATCGCATTACCACTGACCGAAGTGAAAGGCCGCGATACCGCGTGGGCCATTCGCGCCGTGGTGCAGGCCGGCCGCGAAGCGGTCTACCGCAGCGATACGCAAAAGAGCAAGAAAGATCCGGCCTATGCCGGCGTGAAGAAACTGGCGCTGGCACTGGCGAACAATGCCGCCCACAAGACCGCACTGGCGCAAGCGATTGCCATCGCCAACGGCATGGAACTGACCAAGGACCTGGGTAACCTGTCGGCCAACGTCTGCACCCCGACCTACCTGGCCAACACCGCCAAGAAGCTGGCCAAGGACTACAAGTTTGAAGTGGAAATCCTGGACCGCAAACAGCTCGAAGCGCTCAAAATGGACAGCTTCCTGTCGGTCACGGCAGGTTCCGAACAGCCGCCGAAATTCATCGTGCTGAAACACAAGGGCGGCAAGGCCAAGGATGCACCGGTGGTGCTGGTCGGCAAAGGCATCACGTTCGATACCGGCGGCATTTCCATCAAGGCCGGCCCTGGCATGGACGAGATGAAATACGACATGTGCGGCGCGGCATCCGTGCTGGGCACCTTCCGCGCGATTGGCGAGATGGGCCTGAACCAAAACGTCATCGGCATCGTGGCGGCCTGCGAAAACATGCCATCCGGCCGCGCCACCAAGCCGGGCGACATCGTCACCTCGATGAATGGCCTGACCATTGAAATCCTGAACACCGACGCCGAAGGCCGCCTGGTCCTGTGCGACGCGCTGACCTATGCCGAACGCTTCAACCCGGCCGCCGTGATCGACATCGCGACCCTAACGGGCGCCTGCATCGTGGCGCTGGGCCACCACCACAGCGGCGTGTTCGCGCGCGACGACGACGCCGGCAACCAGTTGGCCGACGCCCTGCAAGCGGCCGGCAAGGCCACCGGCGACACCGCATGGCGCCTGCCGATCGGCGAGCAGTACAACGAGCAGCTGAAATCGAACTTTGCCGACCTGGCCAATATCGGCTCGCCCGGCGGCGCCTCCTGCACGGCGGCGGCATTCCTGGAAAACTTCACCCGCAAGTACGCGTGGGCACACGTCGACATCGCCGGCACCGCCTGGAAGTCGGGCGCCGCCAAAGGCGCCACCGGCCGTCCGGTGCCACTGCTGACGACTTACCTGCTGAGCCGCTGATCCGGGCTTACCGACGTTAAAAAAGGCGCTGCGGCGCCTTTTTTTGTCAGTACACCACCCGCCCTTCGGGCGGCACATAGCGCGGATCCGGCGCATCGCGCGTCAGCAACACCGTGACCGTGCCGGGATACTCAAAGCCGCGCCCGGTTTCACGGTCCAGCTTATTCCCCAGCCCTCCCGTGAACACATAATTGCCCCACAGCGTGCGGTCCTGACGTGCCCCCACCAGCTCATTGGACGCGGCGCCATCCTTGCGGCAATCGACGCGCAGCGGCCCGGCGGCTTTTTTGATGGTGATATGGGCCGGAGTCATGACAAACCAGCGCCCCGCCGCATTCGACAACACGCAACCGACGCCATCGACCGGCTTGTAGTCGAGCACCGTCTGCACCAGCAGGGTTTGATTGGATGACTGCGTCAAGGTGCCGCAACCCGCCAGAAAAACGGCGACGGCAGCACCGCTGACAACAGCATAAACGGCCCGGACGGACCATGACGGAAAGCGTGGCATCGTAGCCTCAGCGGCGGACAGGCACCGGCAGGCTGGCCGGCACAGGCACGGCGGTCACGCTGTTTTTCGGGCTGCCATCAACCAGGCGATCCGAATACACCAGATAGACCAGCGCGTTGCGCTTCACATCCACCATGCGCACCACCCGGACATGCTTGAAAAACACGGAGGCGCGCTCAGTGAACACTTCTTCTTGCAACGGCAGCGGCGCGCTGAACTTGAGGTCACCCACCTGGCGGCACGCGACGGCGGCTTCGGCCTTGTCTTCGGCCAAGCCGATGGCGCCTTTGATGCCACCGGTTTTCGCGCGGGAGAGATAACAGCTGACACCCGCAACGCGCGGGTCATCAAAGACATCGACCACGATCTTGTGGTCAGGGCCCAGCAGTTTAAAGGCCGTATCGACCGAGCCGATGGTTTCGGCCGGAACGGCGGCGGCAAGTCCCCACAGCAGCGCTGCGGCAGCGGGTTGCCACAGGCGACGCCGCGAGTGCATCAGCGCTCGGCCGCCTTACTATCGATTTTACGCGCGGGCGCGCTGACGGCCGGCTGCGACGCGGAACCCATGCGCAAGTTTTGAATCACCTTGCGGATATCGTCCATACCGGATTCACCATCGAGACTCATAAACGCCGCCAGGACTTCGTTGAGCACCTGGTTGCGCATGGCGGCCTGGTCCTGATCGATCACCGGCGGGCGCTGTCCACCCGGACGTGCCACCGCAGGTTTTTCGGCCACATCTTTCGCCGCCGTCTTGCGTCCCGCAGGCGCCTTGCCATGTTCCAGCGCCGCTTGCCAGATCACCCAGCGGCGTTGCGTCTCAAAGACCAGATACTCTTCCGGTTTATCTTCGCGCCGGCGGACAATGTGTCCGTCACGTTGCGCCCATGCTTCGAATGCAGATCGCATTTTAGTCCTTTACCAATGCTTCACGCATGAATTCACTGTTTAACAACTATTTCCCAATAGTACCATTACTTGACGCACTCCAACACATTTGTCTCGGAAATGTTACTCAAGAAAAAATCCAGTTCTAACCCTGACAACTATCAGTATATTTCGGTTTACGGCAACCGTTTATGGAATCTTAGTACCAATTTGATAACTATGAAGCATTAACGGCAATTTTTTTTATAGTTGTTACATTTTGCAACAGGTTTCGTCGTCTGAGACGCACAACCTTGCTGTTTGTCCAGCACGTATAATGCCGTCCAATAGAAAAACTTGCCAACACGATAGGATTCCCTGATGAAATTAGCCACGTGGAATGTGAATTCCCTCAACGTCCGCTTACCCCATGTTTTAAAGTGGCTGGAGGAAAATCCCGTCGATGTCTTATGCGTCCAGGAAACCAAACTCACCGACGATAAATTCCCCGTGGCCGCCATCGAGGCAGCCGGTTACCACGTGGTCTTTTCCGGCCAAAAAACCTATAACGGCGTCGCCATCCTGTCGAAGCATCCGATTGCTGACGTGGTCATCAACAATCCCCATTACGAAGACGTGCAGCAGCGCATCCTGGCCGCCACCATTGCCGGCATGCGCATCGTCTGCGCTTATGTACCGAATGGCCAGGCGGTCGGCACCGACAAGTATGAATACAAATTGGGCTGGCTGAAATCATTCCGCGACTGGCTCGAAGCCGAAGCGGCGGCCCATCCCAACCTGGCCGTGCTGGGCGACTATAACATTGCGCCGGAAGACCGCGACGTGCACGACCCGGTGGCCTGGAAAGATCAAGTGCTGTGCTCGGTACCTGAGCGCGCCGCGCTGGAGGCGCTGTTTAAGCTGGGCTTGTCCGACTCGTTCCGCCTGTTCGAACAGGCCGACAAGACATTTAGCTGGTGGGACTATCGCATGCTGGGCTTCCAGAAAAACAAGGGCGTGCGCATCGACCATATCCTGCTGTCGGCGCCACTGGCCAAACGCTGCGTCGCGTGCGTGGTCGACCGCGCGCCGCGCAAGTGGGAACAGCCGTCGGATCACGCGCCCGTGATCGCCACCCTCAGCGCTGAATGACGCGCTGCATCACACGCTGAATTACACGCTGAATTACACCGCCGCCTGTCGTTCCAGCAGGTGCACCGCATTCTGGCGCGGCACCGGCTGCGAAAACAGGTAGCCCTGCGCATACTGGCAGCCCTGCCGCAGCAGCAGGGCAAACTGGCCCTCCGTTTCGACCCCTTCGGCCACCACCGATAACTGCAGACTGTCCGACAGGGCAATGATGGCGGCGACGATGGCGCGGTCTTCCGCGCTTTCTTCCAACTCCTTGATGAAGGCCCGGTCAATCTTGATTTTTTTCACCGGGAAGCGTTTCAGGTACGCCAGACTCGAATAGCCGGTGCCAAAATCGTCAATCGACAGGCGGATGCCCATCGCGTTGATCTGTCCCAGAATTTCCATGGTGTGTTCGCCGTGCTGCATCAGCGCGGTTTCCGTGATCTCGAATTCAATCAGCGACGGATCGATACCGGTTTCATCGAGGATGCGGCGGATCGAATCGACCAGCCCGCGGTGCATGAACTGGCGCGGCGACAGGTTGACGGCCAGCGGCACCGCTTGCAGCCCCATGCGCTGCCACTCCATGCTTTGTTCGCACGCGCGCCGCATCACCCATTCCCCGATCGGCACAATCAGGCCGTTTTCCTCGATCAGCGGAATAAAGCTGTCCGGCATCACCAGACCCTGGGTCGGACGGCGCCAGCGCAGCAGCACTTCCATCGTATGCACGCGGCGGCTGGCAATGTCGATAATCGGCTGGAAATGCAGTTCGAACTGGCCCAGCGCCAGCGCACTGCGCAAATTGCTTTCCAGTTCAAAGTGCTGGGCCGCCGCCAGGTTCATTTTCTGCGTAAAGAACTGGTAGTTGTTACGGCCCGACGCCTTGGCGTGGTACATGGCGCCATCCGCGTGGCGCATCAGGGTTTCCACGTCGGTGCCGTCGTCCGGATAAACGCAGATGCCGATCGACGGCGTGATGTGCAGCATGCGCCCTTCCAGCGGGAACGGCGCGGCCAGCGCTTCGATGATTTTTTCCGCCACCCGCGCCACTTCATCGGTGGATCGGATGCCCGGCACCAGCACCACGAATTCATCGCCGCCCAGGCGCGCCACGGTATCGCTAGCGCGCACCGCGCGACACAGGCGGCTCGCCACTTCTTTCAGCAACTGGTCGCCCGTCATGTGGCCGAGCGAATCGTTGATGGTTTTAAACCGGTCGAGATCGAGGAACATGACCGCCAGGCGGCGCTCCGAACGCTGCGCCGCCAGCATGGCGCGGTCCAGCCGGTCGGCCAGCAGCGCGCGGTTCGGCAAGCCGGTCAGGCTGTCGTGGTACGCCATGTGATGCACCCGCGCCTCGGCCTGGCGCCGCTCCACGATCTCGCCCTGCAACAGCGCATTGGCGCCCGCCAGTTCGGCCGTGCGCTCCAGCACGCGCACTTCCAGTTCGTCGCGGGCCCGCTTCAATGCCTCATCGGCGGCGCGCCGCTCGGTGATGTCATCGACCAGCCAGACCGAGCGCCCTTTCGGCTGCGCCAGGTCGAACGGCCGCCCCGACAGGCGGGCCCAGAATCGGCTGCCATCCTTGCGCACCAACTGGTGCTCGGACTTGTTGACGCGGCCCGCCTCAAAATCGCGCGCGGTTTCCCGGCGCGCCGCATCCCAGGCGGCGCGATCGGCATAGAACGCCTGCACGCTGAGGTTGGCCATGCCGCCCGCCGCATAGCCGAACAATTCCTCCATCTTGCGGTTGCAGCGCAGGTTAAAGCCGTTTTCACAGACGGAGATTCCCAGCACGGCCGAATCGAGGATCGCTTCATTTTCCAGCAGCGCATTGCGCAGCGATTCTTCCGCCAGCTTGTGTTCGGTGCGGTCTTCGACAATCCAGATCGTGCCCTGACTGGGGTCGTCCGGATTGACCACATACGCGATCAACTGGGCCCAGAACGTGGTGTCGTCCTTGCGCCGCATTTCCACTTCGGTCTGGAACGATTTGCCCTGCGCCAGCAGCGACCCGGCTGCGGCGCCCAGCGCCTCATACGCCTCCATCGTCGGATACAGCGAATAGCCGGGCATGCCCAGCCCTTCGTCGCCGTCATAGCGGAACATATCGCCAAAGCCACGGTTGTAGCGGGTGATGACGCGGTTCTTGGTAAACAGGATGGAAATCGACGCATTGGTCATGATGGCTTCGACTTCCATCTGCGTCTGGCGCGACTGCGTGATGTCTTCCATGATCCAGATGGTGCCACCATCCGTGACCTGGCTGACGGCCTGGGCCCGCACGCGGCACCAGATCAGCGTGCCGTCCTTGTGGCGGAACTGCATTTCCTTTTTTTCGAACGGCAAGCCGGCGCCCAGCACCGGCCCGGCCTCCATGCCGAACTGACGATAGACGTCGGGCGACACGAACAGTTCCAACGCAGAGCGGCCATACATGGCTTCGCGCGTATAGCCGAACATATCGGCAAAGCGCGGGTTGCAGGTCAACATGGCGCGCTGCCGTGTAAACAGGATGCCGACCGAGGCATTATCGAGGATGGCGCGCTGTTCCAGCACCAGCTGCTGCATCGATTCTTCCGCTGCCTTCTGTTCGTTGATGTCTTCGATGATCCACACCGTGCCTTCCGACATATCGGACGGATCCAGTGCGCGGCCATAGATCCGGGCCCAGAACAACTCACCGCCATTGCGGCGCAATTGGGTCTCGGTGCGGAAGGAAATGCCCTGCTCCATCAGCGGGCGCGACGCTTCAATCAATTCAATCCGCGCCGCTTCGCTCGGGTACAGGATATTGCCGCTTTCACCTTCGAGCTCATGGCGCGCATAGCCGAACATTTCGGCCGCGCGGATATTGCATTCGAGGATGTAGCCGGCCTTGCCGAAAATGATGCCGACCGCCGCGTTTTCGAGGATGGCCTGCTGCTCCAATAGCGCCTTGCGTAACGCGCGCTGGTCGCGCTGGAACACGCCGATGTCGTGGAACACCAGCATCGCACCGCCCGGCAACACGCCCGCCGGCAGCGGCTTCAGACGCGCTTGCACGGCCAGGTACTGGCCATCGTCGCGGGCAAGGCAACTGTCCCATTGGCGGCTGCCGTGCTTCTGCGCCGCGCTGAATTGGGCCTGACTGTCGGCCGCCACATGGCGCGCCCACAAGTCGGCCAGCGCGCGGCCGGCCTGCGGCTGTCCCAGCAGCGCATCGAGTTCTTCGCTGGCCGCCACGATCCGGCCTTGCGCATCGCACGCGCAGGCGGGCAACCCCGTCAGTTGCAGGGCAAACGCCACGGATTCAAGATGAGCTGGAACAGCGTTGATTAACACCTGGGCACCTTGTAAAAAACGCCACCCATCTGGAGCAGGCAGCGTCGTTGCAAGATCATAACCACAATCCCCCGCTTATGCCACCGCTTATGCCACCGATGGGATCAGAGTGCCCCTTCTAAATGGCGCAAAGCCCGATGCGGCAAAGGCCGGACCGGGCTTTCTTACAACAGGCGTGACAATCTCACCTTACATCATGGCGGCGCTGGTGGATCAAAGGACATCGCCGGGAACACGCACCCAGCCTTCCATCAGCACCCGCGCGCTGCGGCTCATGATGGCTTTTTTGACCGTCCATTCGCCGCCCTCCTGCTGCGCCTGCGCACCGACCCGCAAGGTGCCCGACGGATGGCCAAAACGCACCGCTTCACGCGCGCCGCCACCGGCGGCCAGGTTCACCAGCGTGCCGGGAATGGCGGCGGCGGTGCCGATCGCCACCGCCGCCGTGCCCATCATCGCGTGGTGCAACTTGCCCATCGACAGGGCGCGCACCAGCAAATCGACGTCGCCCGCACCCACCGGCTTGCCACTCGACGACACGTATGCCGCCGGCGGCGCGACAAACGCGACCTTCGGCGTGTGCTGGCGTTGCGCCGCCTCACCGACATCGGCAATCAGGCCCATCCGCAGCGCGCCGTGGGCACGGATGGTTTCAAACATGGCCAGCGCTTTCGCATCGCCATTGATCGCGTCCTGCAATTCCGTACCGGTATAGCCAACCGCGTCGGCGTTGATGAAAATCGTCGGAATGCCGGCGTTGATCATCGTCGCTTTGAGCGTCCCAACGCCAGGCACGTCCAGGTCGTCGACCAGGTTCCCGGTCGGGAACATGGCATTGTTGCCGCCTTCGCCGGCACCTTCCTCATCGGCCGCCGGGTCGATGAATTCGAGCTGCACTTCGGCCGCCGGGAACGTCACGCCATCGAGTTCAAAGGTGCCGGTTTCCTGCACCGCGCCATCGGTAACCGGCACATGCGCAATGATGGTCTTGCCGATGTTGGCTTGCCAGATCCGCACCACGGCCACGCCGTTGTGCGGCACCCTTCCGGCATAGACCAGACCACCGCTGATGGCAAACGCGCCCACCGCCGCCGACAGGTTGCCGCAATTGCCGCTCCAGTCGACGAACGGCTTGTCGATCGACACCTGGCCGAACAGGTAGTCGACGTCATGCCCTTCGCGCGCGCTTTTTGACAGGATCACCGTCTTGCTGGTGGACGAGGTCGCGCCGCCCATGCCATCGATCTGCTTGCCGTACGGGTCGGGACTACCGATCACGCGCAGCAGCAAGGCGTCGCGCGCGGCGCCCGGCACTTGCGCGGCTTGCGGCAAATCCTGCAGGCGGAAAAACACGCCCTTGCTGGTGCCGCCACGCATGTAGGTGGCGGGGATTTTGATTTGAGATTGAGATGCCATCATGCCGCCTTGGTGTTGGCCAGGAAGTCTTGCGCGAAGCGCTGCAACACGCCGCCCGCTTCGTAAATCGACACGTCTTCCGACGAATCCAGGCGGCACGTCACCGGCACTTCGACCCGCTCGCCGTTCTTGCGGTTGATCACCAGCGTCAACGTGGCGCGTGGCGCGCGCTCGCCGATCACATCAAACGTCTCGGTGCCATCGATACCCAGCGTCAGGCGGTTGACGCCGGCCTTGAATTCCAGTGGCAGCACGCCCATGCCGACCAGGTTGGTGCGGTGGATGCGTTCAAATCCTTCGGCCACGATAACTTCCACGCCGGCCAGGCGCACGCCCTTGGCGGCCCAGTCACGCGACGAACCCTGGCCATAATCGGCGCCGGCAATCACGATCAGCGGCTGCTTGCGCTCCATATAGGTTTCGATGGCTTCCCACATGCGGGTGACCGTGCCTTCCGGCTCAATCCGCGCCAGCGAACCGGCTTTGACTTTACCGTCCGCGTCCACCACCATTTCGTTCTTCAACGTCGGGTTGGCAAACGTGGCGCGCTGCGCCGTCAAATGGTCGCCCCGGTGCGTGGCGTAGGAATTGAAATCCTCTTCCGGCAAGCCCATCTTGTGCAGGTATTCACCGGCCGCCGAATCCATCATGATCGCGTTCGATGGCGACAGGTGGTCGGTGGTGATGTTGTCGCCCAGGACCGCCAACGCGCGCATGCCCGTCAAGGTGCGCGCACCGGCCAGCGCGCCTTCCCAGTAAGGCGGACGGCGGATGTAGGTCGATTGCGCACGCCAGTCGTACAGCGGTGCGGCCTGCTCGGCGGTCTGGCCGCTGCGGTCGAACATCGGGATATACACCTTGCGGAATTGCTCGGGTTTCACCGACGACGCCACCACCGCATCGATTTCCGCATCGGTTGGCCACAAGTCTTTCAGGGTGATCGCCTTGCCATTCGCGTCCGTACCCAGCACGTCTTTTTCAATATCAAAGCGGATCGTGCCGGCAATCGCGTAGGCCACCACCAGCGGTGGCGACGCCAGGAACGCCTGCTTGGCGTACGGATGGATGCGGCCGTCGAAGTTGCGGTTACCGGACAGCACGGCGGTCGCGTACAGGTCGCGCTCCACCACTTCCTTCTGGATCACCGGATCGAGCGCACCGGACATGCCGTTGCACGAGGTGCAGGCATAAGCCACCACGCCAAAGCCCAGCTGCTCCAGCTCCGGCATCAGGCCCGCTTCTTCCAGGTACAAGGTGACGGCTTTCGAGCCCGGCGCCAGCGACGTCTTGACCCACGGCTTGCGCAGCAAGCCGGCCCGGTTGGCGTTGCGCGCCAGCAGGCCGGCGGCGATCATGTTGCGCGGGTTATTCGTGTTGGTGCAGCTGGTGATCGCCGCGATGATGACAGCACCATCCGGCATCAGGCCAGGCTCGTTTTCCACCTTGCCGGAAATGCCGGCCTTCGCCAGGTCGGAAGTCGCCACCCGCTTGTGCGGGTTCGACGGACCGGCGATGTTGCGCACCACGGTCGACAAATCGAACGTCAGCACGCGCTCGTACTCGGCGCTTTCCAGCGCATCGGCCCACAGGCCGGTTTCCTTGGCGTAGGTTTCCACCAGTGCCACCGTCTCGTCTTCACGGCCGGTCAACTTCAGGTAGGTGATGGTTTGCTCGTCGATGTAGAACATCGCGGCGGTGGCGCCGAATTCCGGCGCCATGTTGGAAATCGTCGCGCGGTCGCCCAGCGTCAGGCTGGCCGCACCGGCGCCGTAGAATTCAAGGTAGGCGGAGACCACTTTTTCGCGGCGCAAAAACTCCGTCAGCGCCAGCACGATGTCGGTGGCGGTGATGCCTTCCTGGGCCTTGCCCGTCAGTTCGACACCGATGATATCCGGCAGGCGCATCCACGAGGCGCGGCCCAGCATCACGGTTTCCGCTTCCAGACCACCGACGCCGATCGCGATCACGCCAAGCGCATCGACCATCGGGGTGTGCGAATCGGTGCCGACCAGCGTGTCCGGATAGGCCACACCATCGGTTTGCTGGATCACCGGCGACATGCGCTCCAGGTTGATTTGGTGCAGGATGCCGTTACCCGGCGGGATCACGTCGACGTTGCGGAACGCTTTCTTGGTCCAGTTGATGAAATCGAAGCGGTCTTCGTTGCGGCGGTCTTCGATGGCGCGGTTTTTATTGAACGCATCCGGATCGAAACCACCGCATTCTACCGCCAGCGAATGGTCGACCACCAACTGGGTCGGCACCACCGGATTGACTTGGGCCGGGTCGCCGCCCTGCTCCGCAATGGCGTCGCGCAGGCCGGCCAGGTCGACCAGCGCGGTCTGGCCCAGGATGTCGTGACACACTACGCGCGCGGGGAACCACGGGAAGTCCAGGTCGCGCTTGCGCTCGATCAGTTGCGACAGCGAAGCGGTCAACGTGGCGGGATCGCAGCGGCGCACCAGGTTTTCGGCCAGCACGCGCGAGGTGTACGGCAGACCCGCCCAGGCACCCGGCTGGATGGCGTCCACCGCGGCGCGCGCATCGAAGTAATCGAGCCGGGTGCCTGGCAGCGCCTTGCGGAATGCGGTATTCATGTTCGTCATAGTCGAGGACCTCTTATTTACGGTCGTTCAGTGGCACGAACTGCAGGTCGTCCGGCCCCACGTAGTTGGCGCTTGGACGGATGATCTTGTTGTCGATGCGCTGCTCGATAATGTGGGCGGCCCAGCCCGAGGTGCGCGAGATGACGAACAGCGGCGTAAACATCGCGGTCGGCACGCCCATCATGTGGTACGACACGGCGGAGAACCAGTCCAGGTTCGGGAACATCTTTTTGATTTCCCACATCACCGATTCCAGGCGCTCGGCGATGTCGAACATCTTGGTCGAACCGGCTTCCTCGGACAGCTTGCGCGCCACGTCCTTGATCACCACGTTGCGCGGGTCGGAAATGGTGTAGACCGGATGGCCGAAGCCGATCACGACTTCTTTGTTTTCCACGCGGCGGCGAATGTCGGCTTCCGCTTCATCCGGATTTTCATAGCGCTTCTGGATCTCGAACGCGAATTCGTTGGCGCCGCCGTGTTTTGGCCCGCGCAGCGCGCCGATCGCGCCCGTCACGGCCGAGTAGATATCGGAGCCGGTGCCGGCGATCACGCGGCTGGTGAAGGTCGAGGCGTTGAATTCGTGTTCCGCGTACAGGATCAGCGAAATGTGCATCGCTTTGACCCACGATTCGGACGGTTTCTCGCCGTGCAGCAGGTGCAGGAAGTGGCCACCGATCGAGTCATCGTCGGTTTCCACCTCGATGCGCTTACCATTGTGGCTGTAGTGGTACCAGTACAGCAGCATCGAGCCGAACGACGCCATCAGGCGGTCGGCGATGTCGCGCGCGCCCGGCACGTTGTGGTCATCTTTTTCCGGCAGCGTGCAACCCAGCACGGAGCAGCCGGTGCGCATCACGTCCATCGGGTGCGCCGACGCCGGCAGCGCTTCCAGCGCCGACTTCACCGCCTGCGGCAGGCCGCGCAACGATTTCAGCTTGCCCTTGTAGCCTTTCAGTTCCGCCGCCGTCGGCAGTTTGCCGTGCACCAGCAGGTAGGCGATTTCTTCGAATTCGCAGACATTGGCGACATCGAGGATGTCATAGCCACGGTAGTGCAAGTCATTGCCGGTCTTGCCGACCGAGCACAGCGCGGTGTTACCGGCGGTCACGCCGGACAAAGCAACGGATTTTTTCGGCTTGAAGGTTGGGGCTTGTTCAGTCATTTGGGGCTCCTCTGTGTTCGATGTTTTTGTATTGATGCTCAGGCTTTTTTGGCGGCAAACAGCGCGTCCAGCTTTTGCTCGAAGCTGTGGTAGTTGATGCGCTCATACAGTTCGGCACGGGTCTGCATGGTATCGACCACGTTTTGTTGCGTGCCATCGCGGCGCACCGCGTTGTAGACATTTTCAGCGGCCTTGTTCATGGCGCGGAAGGCGGACAGCGGATACAGCACCAGGCCGACATCGGCGCTTTTCAGTTCTTCCACCGTAAACAGCGGGGTCGCGCCGAATTCCGTGATGTTGGCCAGGATCGGCACATTCACGGCCTTGGCGAAGGCCTTGTACATGTCCAGGCTGGTAATGGCTTCCGGGAAGATCATATCGGCGCCCGCTTCCACGCACGCGACGGCGCGCTCGATGGCGGCATCCAGACCTTCCACGGCCAGCGCATCGGTGCGGGCCATGATGACGAAGTTGGCGTCGGTTTTCGCATCGACGGCGGCTTTCACGCGGTCGATCATTTCACCCTTGGTGACGATTTCCTTGCCCGGACGGTGGCCGCAACGCTTGGCGCCAACCTGGTCTTCAATGTGCACGGCGGCGGCGCCGGCCTTGATCATGGATTTTACGGTGCGCGCCACATTGAAGGCGGACGAGCCGAAACCGGTGTCAATGTCGACCAGCAGCGGCACATCGCAGACGTCGGTGATGCGGCGTACGTCGGTCAGCACGTCATCCAGGTTCGAAATACCGAGGTCCGGCAAGCCCAGCGAACCGGCCGCCACACCGCCACCCGACAGGTAAATCGCGCGGAAGCCGGCGCGCTTGGCCAGCAAGGCGTGGTTGGCGTTGATCGCGCCGATCACTTGCAGCGGCGATTCTTCTGCGACGGCTTGGCGGAATGCGGCGCCTGCGGAGTATTGGGTCATGGTGTGCCTTTCAATGGAGGTAACGTTGCGCTCCCTTACAGCAAACCCCGTGCCAACGACAGCCCTGCAACGTGAAACATCGGAAAATCAGGCACTTATCGCACCATTCTGCTGTGGCGGCGGGTTCTCCGCCCTCGCCAAAACGTTTCATTCTGAAACATTGAAACGCACAATGAAACACCACTACCCTATAATTGAAACATGCGCCATTCCACCCCGCTTCCCATCGACAGCAGCGACAAGCCAGTCATCTGGACCGTGTCGGTGTCACGCCTGGCCGAGCTGTTCCGCGACATCACGCTGGAATACGACAACTTCGCCACCATCGAACCAATTAACCTGGGTTTTGATGATGCGGCGCGCCACATCCGCGAGCGGTTGGCCAGCGAGCGCTGCGATGCCGTGATTTCCGCCGGCTCCAATGCCGCCTACCTGAAGGGCCGCTTATCCGTGCCGGTGGTGATCGCCAAGGCCAGCGGCTTTGACGTGATGCAGGCGCTGGCGCGGGCGCGGCGCGTGACGGACCGCATCGGCGTGGTCAGCTACCAGACCCCGATGGCGGAACTGGCCGAATTTTCCGCCACCTTCGGCCATGACATCGTGCAGCGCACCTACGTGACGGAAGAGGATGCGCGGGCCCAGATCAATGAGTTGAAGGCCAATGGCGTCAAGGCCATCGTTGGCGCGGGCCTGATCACCGACCTGGCGGAAGAAGCGGGACTGACCGGCGTGTTCGTGTATTCGGCGGCCTCGATCCGCCAGGCGTTTGACGATGCGCTGGAAATCGCCCGCCTGTCGTCGTGGGAAACCAGCCGCGCCCGGGCCCGTGGCGGCAATCCGGGCGATACCTTGCGCGCCAAGCATGGCTTGAATGATTTAAAAGGCGAGTCGAGCGCGATGGAGCAGTTGCGCCAGACCGTGGTGCTGTATGCGAAGTCGCCCGCCACGGTACTGATCCAGGCCGAAACCGGCTGCGGCAAGGAACTGGTGGCGCAAGCGATCCACCGCGAAAGTCCGCGCACGCTGGGCGCCAACCGGCCCTTTGTCGCCGTCAATTGCGGCGCGATCGCCGAGTCCTTGCTGGAGTCCGAATTGTTCGGCCATGAAGAAGGCGCGTTTACCGGCGCGCGACGCGGCGGCCACGCCGGCCTGTTTGAAGCGGCCAACCGGGGCACCTTGTTCCTCGATGAAATCGGTGAAATGCCGCTGACCTTGCAAACCCGCTTGCTGCGCGTACTGGAAGAGCGCGAAGTGGTACGGGTCGGCGGCACCCGCCCGGTACCCGTCAACGTGCGCATCATCAGCGCCACCCACTGCGATCTGGAACAGCGGGTGCGCGAGGGGCGTTTCCGCGCCGACCTGTTTTACCGGCTGGCCGTGCTGCGGCTATCGGTGCCGCCGCTGCGTCAGCGGACGGACGACATCACACTGTTGGCGGAGTGGTCACTGAAAAACGCGCTGGCCGCGCTGGGCGCCCGGCCCCATCCGAACCTGCACGCGGAACTGCAGGCTTGCGCGCCCCTGCTGCTGCGCCATGACTGGCCCGGCAATGTGCGGGAA
This sequence comes from Burkholderiaceae bacterium, assembly GCA_019751755.1. Taxonomy (GTDB): domain Bacteria; phylum Pseudomonadota; class Gammaproteobacteria; order Burkholderiales; family Burkholderiaceae_D; genus Rugamonas. The sequence goes on from JAIENA010000321.1 coordinate 21,247, forward strand.
TTGCGCAATCTGTGCGAACGGCTGGCGCTGTTCCTGGCGGCCGAACCGCTGCAGGCGCTGACGCCGGCGTTTGTGCTGGGGGTGGCGCCGGAATTGGGCGCGGTGTTGGCGCATAGCGACACTGCGGCGCTACCACCCTCCGCGCGGGAAACCGCCACGGCCGTGCTGGCCCGCTTCGGCGGCCGGCGCGACGCGGCCGCCGATTACCTTGGCATCAGCCGTACCACGCTGTGGCGCAGGCTGCGCGAAGAAGCTGGTCACAAGCGCTAACGTAGCATATCGCCACCACTCATCCCGCCATGGCCGCCGCTCATCCCATGGCCATGGCCGGCGGTGGCGCGCGCCGATAGCATGGTTTCCATCGCACCCCACTGGAGACCAACATGAACCTGCTGAAAAAATACTGCCCATTGCACCGCCTGGTGCGCGCCGTCCAGATCGGCCTGACGCTTGCCGCCATAGCCTTGCCGCAAGCGAAGGCGGCAACCGCCGCCGACATCGCAACGGCACCAGCCGCCTTCCAGGTACAAGTGAGCGGCAATGGTGAGCCGGTGATCCTGATCCCGGGGTTGGCCTCGCCGGGCGCCGTGTGGGATGGCGCCGTCAGCCGCTTGTGCGGCAAGCGCCAGTGCCATGTATTGACGCTGGCCGGCTTTGCCGGCGCCCCCGCCATCGACGCACCGCTGCTGCCTGCGGTGGAACAGCAATTGTCTGCGTATATCGCGGCCCAGGGCCTGCGCAAGCCGACCATTATCGGCCACAGCATGGGTGGCTGGCTGGCCTTGAAACTGGCCGCCGACCATCCGCAGCAGGTGGGCCGCGTGGTGGTGGTGGACGCCCTGCCGGCATTGGGCGCCATGCAAGTTCCCAGCATCACAGCGCAGCAACTGGACACCATGGCGGCACAAATGCGCGACCGCCTGCTGCAATCGGATGACGCCAGCTTCACCGCCCAGCAACGGAAAACCGCCGGCACCATGATTACCGGCGAAGCAGGCATCAACCGGATTAGCGGCTGGGTCAGCCAGTCCGACCGCAAAACCATGGCCACCTCGATGTACCAGATGCTGTCGCAGGACCTGCGTCCGGCACTGGCACGCATCGAGGCGCCGACCCTGGTACTGGGCGCTGGCGCGGGATTCCGCGACTTCCTGCCACGGGCGGCGGTGGAGGCGATGTTCCAGGCCCAGTACAGCGCCCTGCAGGGTGTGCAGTTCGAGCTCGATGACAACGCCCGCCACTTCATCATGTACGACGATCCGGAATGGCTGTATGCTCGCATCGGCAAGTTTCTGAACTAATTAACAACAAACAAACCTGATGAGCAAATCTGCATCGCGCCCTCTGTCGGCCCGCATCCACTGGTACTGGGTATGCCAACTGGGCGGCTGGGGCTTGCTGGGCTTGTCCGACATGGCGGTCAACCTGCGCCTGCTGGACCGCCCCGGCATGGTGATCATTTGCTGGTGGACCGCCGCCACCGGCATGCTGTTGTCGATGCTGTGGCGGCATGCGCTGCACCGGCTGCGCTGGGCCGGCGCGGCGCCACACTGGGGCAAGCTGGCGTTACCAATCTTGCTGCTGGCCTGTACTGAAACCCTGCTGGTTTACGCCGCGATTGCCCATTACCGGCCGTTCGGCCCGATCGAGGGCTACAACTGGCTGAATGGCGCCATGGTGTTCTGGATCGGCATCTACATGGTCTGGACGCTGCTGTACTTTTCCGTGCAGTCAATGCGCCGCGCCACTCGCCTGGAGGCACAGGCGTTGCAGCTGGAAGTGGCCGCCAAGGATGCCGAACTGCGGGCGCTGCAGGCGCAAATCAATCCCCACTTTTTTTTCAACAGCTTGAACAGCATGCGCGCGCTGATGTATGAAGACCGCGATGCGGCGGCGCTGATGATCGACCGCATGGCGTGCCTGATGCGTTATGCGCTGCAATCGGGCGCCAATGGCACGGTGCCGCTGGCGGCGGAACTGGAGGTGGTGCAAGCCTACCTCGCGATCGAGCAGATCCGCTTTGAAGAACGGCTGCGCGCCACGGTCACCATTGAGCCGGGTCTGGAGCAAGTCTGCGTGCCGCCCATGTCGCTGCAAACGCTGGTGGAAAATGCCGTCAAATATGGCGTGGAAACCAGCGCCAGCGGCAGTGATATCGCCGTCCATGCCAGCCGTCAGCCTGGCGCCATCCGCATCGAAGTTGCCAATACGGGGGCGCTGCGCAGCACATCACCCTCAACCCGGGTGGGGTTGCAGAACGCCCGCAAGCGCCTGGCCCTGGCGGTGGGACCCAACGCCACGCTGGACTTGCAGGAATGCGATGGCTGGGTACAGGCCGTGATGATCTTGCCGGAGGCAGCCTGATGCGCGCCCTGATCGTGGACGACGAGCGCCTGGCGCGTGCGGAGTTAAAACGCTTGCTGGCGGCCCATCCACAGGTCGCCATCGTGGGCGAAGCGGCCAATGCGGCGCAAGCGCTGCAACAGATCGGGGAACTACAACCGGATTTGCTGCTGCTCGATGTGCAAATGCCCGATGGTAGCGGCTTCGATGTCCTGTCCGCGCTGGACTGCGCACCGGATGTGATTTTCACCACCGCCTTCGACCAATACGCGCT
>JAIENA010000041.1 GCA_019751755.1 Burkholderiaceae bacterium
CATGAGTTTATCAAGGCTACTTGCCGGCTTCGTGCGACAGCACTGGCCGGCTTATGCCGCTGCGGCTGCCATGCTCACCGGCGTGGCGCTGATCAGTATCTGGATACCACGCCAGATCGGCTTGATGATTGACGGCCTGGCCGCGCACACGCTCGATCGCGCAGGCTTGATGCAGCAGCTGGGTCTGCTGCTGTTGCTGGGCGTCGGCAATTATTTGCTGCGCGCGCGCTGGCGCATGACCTTATATGCGGCCGCCTACAAGCTGGGCGTGCAATTGCGCACGCGCTTTTATGCGCGGCTGACGCGCCAGGGCCCCGCGTTTTACCAGAACCAGAGCACCGGCGACCTGATGGCGCTGGCCACCAACGATATCGACGCGATTGAAATGACGGCCGGCGAAGCCATGCTGGCCGGGTTCGACGGCGCGCTAACCTTGGTGACAGTACTCGGCATCATGATGCTGGGCGTCGACTGGCGCCTGGCCTGCATTGCGCTGCTGCCGTTCCCGCTGATGGCGTGGGCGTTCTGGCATATTTCCAATCACATCCACACGGCATCGGCGGATTCGCTGCAGCGCTTTTCCGCGCTCAATGGCCACGTGCAGGAAACGCTGTCGGGCGTGCGCACCTTGCGCGCGCTGGGGCTGGAACAGCGCAGCGCCAAACAATTCGGCGTCTTGGCGCACGATGCCCAAAAGGCCAGCCTGTCCGCGCAAGTGTGGGAAGCGGCCTATGAACCGGCGGTCGGCCTGACCTTGACCACCGCCACCGGCCTGACGCTGGGTCTGGGCGGCTACCTGGTGTGGCAGGGCGAACTGACGATCGGCGCGCTGACCAGCTTTTCCATGTACCTGGGTCAGTTAATCTGGCCCATGTTCGCCGCCGGCTGGGTGCTGTCGCTGATCGAGCGTGGCCGCGCCGCCTATGCGCGGCTGCAGCCGATGCTCGACGCGCCGCTGGCCATTGCCGACCAGGGTAAGCGGGAACAGGCGCCGCAAGGCGACCTGGTGCTCGACGGCGTCAATGTCGCGTATCCGGGCCAGGCCACCGGTGTACACGCGCTGACGGACATCCGTCTGCGCTTGAAACCAGGCCAGACCCTGGGACTGGTCGGTGCCACCGGGTCCGGCAAAACCACCCTGCTGCGCGTCTTGCTGCGCCAGTTGACGCCGCAACAGGGCCAGGTGCAATGGGGCGAGCATGCCCTCAGCGATTACACCTTGCACACGCTGCGCGATGCAATCAGCTGGGTGCCGCAGGAATCGTTTCTGTTTTCCGCCACGATTGCCGACAATATCGCGCTGGCCAAGCCGGGCGCGACCCGCGCGGAAGTCGAACAGGCGGCAACCCTGGCCGCCATCCACGACGATATCTTGCTGTTCCCGAACGGGTATGAAACCGAAGTCGGTGAAAAAGGCATCACCCTGTCCGGCGGCCAGCGCCAGCGGGTGGCGATCGCCCGCGCGCTGCTGGCCAACAATGCCCTGCTGCTGCTCGACGATGCGCTGTCCGCCGTCGACACCGGCACCGAAACGCGCATCCTGGAACACCTGGAAGCGTTACGGGTGGCCGGCCACAACAATGGCACCGAGCGTAGCGCCATCATTGCCAGCCACCGCCTCAGCGCGGTGGTTAACGCGGACCTGATTATCGTGTTGCGCGATGGCCGCATCGTTGAAACCGGCAACCATGCCGAACTGCTTGCGCACGATGGCTGGTATGCCAGCCAGTGGCGCTACCAGCAACTGGAGGCCAGCATTGAAGCATCCTGACCACGTCTCGTCCGCCGGACAAATGCGCCAAGCCGCCGGCTTGCTGCAACAGGCCGCCCGGCCCGACCTCGGCCGCCTGCACTGGGCCCTGCTGTGGCTGGTGGTGGCGGCCTTCCTCGAAGTGCTGGGCCCGATCGCCGGCAAGGCGCTAATCGATGAACATTTGTTGCCGCGCCACCTGGATTGGCCACGCATGTGGCTGCTGCTGGGCGTAGTATTGGGCACCGGCTGGATCGCCACCGCGCTGCGTTACTGGCAACTGGTGAGCCTGTCCGGGCTGGCCATGCGCTCGGTGCAGCGCTTGCGCGAGCAAGTGTATGGCCACGTGCTGCGCCTGCCGATGGCGTTCTTTGACCGCGCCATTACGGGGCAGCTGGTCTCGCGCGTGACCAACGATACCGAAGCGGTCAAAAACCTGTACGTGCAAGTGTTGTTCGTTATGCTCGACAGCACCATCGTGCTGGTCGGCACGGTGATTGCCATGGCCTGGCTGGACTGGCGCATGATGCTGATCGTGCTGGCGCTGCTGCCGGCCGTGCTGGGCATCGTGTGGCTGTACCAGCGCTTGAGCGCGCCGGCCGTGACGCGGGCGCGCCAACTGCGCAGTGAAATCAACGGCCAGATGGCCGAATCCATCAGCGGCATGCCGGTGCTGCAGGCGAACAATGCGGAAAGCCGCTTTGCCGAGCGCTTCACCAGCACCAACGTGGAGCACTATACGCAGCGCCTGGCGGAAATCCGCGCCAATGCCTGGCTGTTGCGCCCCGCGCTGGACTTGCTCAATGTACTCTTGCTGGCCGCCGTGATTTACATGTTCGGCCAGCGTGCGATGAGCGCGGCGGAAGTCGGCGTGCTGTATGCGTTCATCAGCTATATCGCGCGCGTGATCGAACCGCTGATCCAGATCACCATGCAGTTTTCACAATTGCAGCAGTCGGTGGTAGCGGCGTCGCGCGTGGCAACCTTGCTGGAACAACCGCTGTCGCCCGAACACCAGGGCGCCACCATGCCAGGCGATCCGGCACCTGCCGTGGCCGGTGCGCCCGCCGTCGCCATCGAGCACCTGACGTTCGCCTATGTCGCCAACCAGCCGGTATTGCACGACCTGTCGCTGGAGATCCCGCCAGGCGCGTTTATCGGCATCGTCGGCCACACCGGCAGCGGCAAATCGACCTTGCTGTCGCTGCTGCTGCGCTATTACCCGGTCAGCACCGGCAGCATCCGCCTGCATGGCGAAGCGCTGGCGTCGATCCCCAATGAACGCTTCCGCAATGAAGTGGGGCTGGTGCCGCAGGAACCATTCCTGCTGGCCGCGTCCGCCCGCGAGAATATCGACATGGGACGTGGCTTGCCGCTGGCGGAAATCGAAGCGGCGGCGCGGGCCGCCCATGCGCACGGCTTTATCACCGCGCTGGAACACGGCTATGACACGCCGCTGGGCGAAAGCGGTTCACGCCTGTCGAGCGGCCAGAAGCAATTGATCGCGATCGCCCGCGCGCTGGCCGGCAAGCCCCGCATCCTGCTGCTCGACGAGGCAACCTCACGCATCGACAGCCAGACCGAGCAGATCGTGCAAACCGCGCTGCACGAATTGCGCGGCCAGGTCACCATCATCGCCATTGCCCACCGGCTGTCGACCATCCGCGAAGCGGACCGTATTATCGTGCTCAACCATGGCCGCATCAGCGAGTCCGGTCCGCACGACGCGCTGATGCAAATCGATGGCGGGCTGTACCAGCGCCTCTACCTGCTGCAACAGTTGGCTGCATGAAAAATGTCACAAAACCGATTTAACTTCTTGCAAAATTGCTTGATTACCACTGTGGCGGTTTTGCAGAAAATCCGTTTCCGCTTGCATTTCTTACCTGCAACAAGAATATAATCGTCTAGACACTTTGCGCGGCTTCCGCGCAAGGATATGCAAAGGACAATCAGTTGGCAGGCTCTCGGGATCAGACACTTACGCGTGGCATGCGGATGCTGGTGGCTGCCTGTGTTCTGTCGCCCGTACTGGCCTGGGGCCAGGGTGAGTCCGTGCTCGACGCCGGCATCGCGGAGATCCGCGACCTGGTGCGCTACGTGCCGGAAAAAGCGCTGGTGCAACTGCAAAAAATGGAAGGCGCCGCCCGCTCGGCGCCGCCCGCCACCAAGGCCGAATTCCTGGCCCAGCTGAGCAGCACCCGTGTCAAACTGGGCCAGAAGGACATCGCGCTGCAACTGGCGGAAGAATTGATCGCCTTCGGCCGCGCCCAGGGCAATACCGCGATTATCGCCAAAGGCGTGCTGACCAAGGCGTATACGCTGTCGGCCATGGCCGACGCCAAGAATGCCCACGAACTGGCCTTTGAAGCGGAAAAGCTGGCCAACCAGACCCAAGACATCCCGCTGCGGGTGCAGGCGACCATCACGGCCGCCCAGTCGTATGGCGAACAAGGCAACTTCCCGGTGGCGCTGCTGAAACTGCAGACGGCGGTGGAAGCCGCGCGCCAGCTGGACGACTTGCTGCCGCTGGCGTCAGCGCTCAATGCGCTGGCGGTCCTGTACGACCAGATGAAGGAATTCGACAAGGGCTGGGCGGTGCTGGAAGAATCGGTGCAGGTCGCTGAAAAGCTGAACTCGCCCGGCCGCATCGCCCAGGCCCGCCAGACCGAATATGTGCTGGCGGTGGATTCGGAGCAGCCGCGCCGCGCCCTGGCAGCGTTGCAATCAGGACTGGAAGTGGCGCGCAAGATGGGCGCCAAATCGATGATCGCCAACACCTTGGTCAACCTGTCCGACAGTTACCTGCGCGAGCGCGATTACCAGCGCGTGCTGCGCTATGGCACCGAATCGCTGGACGTCGCGCGTGAAATCGGCGATGGCATCACCGAAGCCATTGCGCTGATCAACATCGGCCAGGCGTACATGGGCATGGGCAAGACTGCGGAAGGCAAAAAGCATTTCGAAGCGGGCATGTCCTACTACGAAAAAACCAACAACAAGCCGGAACTGCAAGCCGTGCTGCTCGAGTATGGCCAGGCGCTGGAACGCGCGGGGGATTTTGCCGGTGCGATTGCCGCGTATCACCGTGAGCGCGATATCACCAGCGCCCTGTTTGAAAAACAGCGCCAGAAAGCCATCTGGGAATTGCAGGAAAAGTATGAGATGGAAAAGAAGCAGCGCCGCATCGAGCTGCTGAGCCGTGAAAACCAGGTCAAGAGCGCGGAAATCGACAACCGCCGCTTGCAGCAGCGCGTCTGGTGGCTGCTGGCGCTGGTGTTTGCGCTGGCGTCCGCCGTGGTCGGCTTGTTGTACCGCAAGGTGCGCCAGGCCAATGCCCAGCTGGAAGTCAAAAACCTGGAATTGAAAGCGCAGAGCTCGCTGGATCCGCTGACCTCGCTATATAACCGCCGCCACTTCCAGGAATACATGCGCGCCCATAACCACGTGGAACGCCGTGGCCAGGGCGGCGAAGATATCGTCGGCGCGCTGTTCCTGCTGGACGTCGACCATTTCAAGAACGTCAACGACACCTATGGCCATGCGGCTGGCGACCAGGTGCTGAAAATGATCGCGGAAAACCTGCGCATCGCGCTGCGGGAAACCGACATGATCGTGCGCTGGGGTGGTGAAGAATTCCTGGCCTTCCTGCCGGCGATTCCGCGCAACGGTGTCGATGAAGTGGCGCGCCGCATCCTCACCACGATCTCCGCGCAACAGATCCAGTACCAGAACCATACCTTCAGCGTCAACGTCTCGGTCGGCTTCGCGCCGTTCCCGCTGATCCCGGCCGATACGCCGCTGCCATGGGAGCGGGCGGTCAACCTGGTCGACATGGCGCTGTACCTGGCCAAGGCGCATGGCCGCAACCGCGCCTATGGCGTGCGCGGCTTCGACAACTTCCAGGACACCTCAATGGAAGCCATCGAGCAAGACCTGGAACGCGCGTGGCGCGCCGGGTTTGTCGAATTGTCCGTGGTGCTGGGCGGCACGCCCGACGGCACGCCACCGGCCGGGGCGCATGGCAGCAATGTGGTGCAGCTGAAGCCGGCGTTCAAAGCGGGGAACTAAGGCAGCAAGGCACAAAGGCACCAAGGCGCTAAGCCGGTGGCTTACCGCCCTACTTTTTCGCCGCTGCCTCTTTCGCTTCGCGGGCCGATTCCTGGATTTTCTCACCCGCCTTTTCCAGCTTCTGGCCCGCCGTCTCGGTCGCGTCATTGATCTTGTCGCGCGTGATGGCGGCGGCGTCCTTCAATTCCTTGCCGACTTCATGCGCCGCATCCTTCAATTCGGCGCCGGTCTGCTTCAATTCGGCGTTGGCCTGTTGCGTGGCTTGATCAATCTTGCGGCCCGCTTCTTCCGCCGGGCCCGCTTCGCGCCGCTGGCAACCGGATAACACCGCCGCCAACATGGCAATCGCCAAGGCGGCATAAAAGATATTTGCTGGTTTCATGATGGCTCTCCTGTGGTATCCAGCATACACCTGAGCTGGTGCAATACGATTGACATTGGTGTAACAAAAATTGACAATAGAACGACCGTTCACTTTTATGTCAGGAGCTTGTCATGGCTGCCCTCGCCCGCCGTATCTGCCCATTTTGCGAGGCCGCCTGCGGCCTGGAAATCGAACACGACGACGGCAAGGTGATAAAAATCCGGGGCGACGCGGCGGACGTGTTCAGCGCCGGCTTCCTGTGCCCGAAAGCGGTCGGCCTGAAAGATTTACATGAAGACGGCGACCGCCTGCGCACGCCGTTGATCAAGCGCGCGGGCCGCTTTGAAGCGGCGACCTGGGACGAGGCCTATGCGGAAATCGCGCGCCGCCTGCCGCCCATCATCGAGCGCGACGGGCCCAATGCGGTGGCCACCGTGCTGGGCAATCCGGTCGCCCACAAGATGAGCTTGATGCTGTACTTCCCCCGACTGGCCAAGGCGCTGGGCACCCAGAACATGTATTCCGCCTCCAGCGTCGACCAGGTGCCGAAAATGCTGTCGTGCGGCTTGATGTATGGCGGCTGGCTGTCGGTGCCGGTACCCGATATCGAGCGCAGCGATTACCTGTTGATCCTCGGCGCCAACCCGATGGTGTCGAACGGCAGCCTGTGGACGGTGCCGGACTTCCGGGGCAAGGCCAAGGCGCTGCGGGCGCGTGGCGGGCGCATCGTCGTCATCGACCCGCGCCGCACCGAAACCGCCGAGGTCGCCGACGAACACCATTTCATCCGCCCCGGCGCCGACGTGTTCCTGTTACTGGGCATGGCGCACGCGCTGTTCGAGGAAAACCTCGTGATGCCCGGCCGTCTGGAGGCGCACCTGAACGGACTGGAGGCGCTGCGGGACGCCGTGCAACCGTATGCGCCGGAAGGCGTGGCGGCGCGCTGCGGCATCGCTGCCGCCACCATTCGCAACCTGGCGCGTGACCTGGCCGGCGCGCAGCGTGGCGCCATCTATGGCCGCATCGGCACTTGCACCCAGCAATACGGCACGCTGGCGTCGTGGCTGATCGACGTACTGAACATCCTCACCGGCCACCTCGATGAGGAAGGCGGCATGATGTTCCCGCAAGCGGCCGCTTTTGCCGGCAACACGCGCGGCAAACCTGGCGTGGGGCGTGGCGTGGCCTATGGCCGCTACCGCAGCCGTGTCTCCGGCGCGCCGGAAGTGGCGGGCGAATTGCCGGTCACCTGCCTGGCCGAGGAAATCGACACCCCCGGCCCGGGCCAGGTCAAGGCGCTGATCGCGATTGCCGGCAATCCGGTGCTATCGGCCCCCAACGGCGCACGGCTGGCGCAGGCGCTGGACCGGCTGGAATTCATGGTCAGCATGGATATCTATCTCAATGAAACCTCGCGCCATGCGGATGTGATTTTGCCCGGCGTGTCGCCGCTGGAAGACGCGCATTACGACGTCACGTTCACGCAATTTTCGCACCGTAACCATGCGCGCTACAGCCCGCCCGTCTTGCCGCGCACGGCGGACACGCCGGATGAATGGGAGAGCCTGCTGCGCCTGACCGCCATCGTGCAGGGGCTGGGCCCGGACGCCGATATCGCCCAGTTTGACGATGCGCTGCTGCGCGAAGACCTCGACAAAAGCGTCGGCCCGCTGGCGGGCGGCGTGATGGAATTGCTGGCGCCGCAGCGCGGCGTGGAACGGGTGCTGGACCTGGGCTTGCGCAGCGGCCCGTACGGCGATCAGTTCGGCCGCCGCCCGGATGGCCTGAATTTGCACAAAGTGCGCGCCGCCCCGTCCGGCATCGACCTCGGCGCCATGACGCCGCGCATCCCGGAAATGCTGCGCACCCCGTCCGGCAAGATCGAACTGGCGCCGCCAGTACTGCTTGACGACCTGGCCCGCGTGGCCGCCGCGCTGAACGAGCCGGCGCCGGACCTGGTGGTGATCGGCCGCCGCCAACTGCGCTCGAACAACAGCTGGATGCACAATTTGCCGGTGCTGGCCAAGGGTGCTTACCGCTGTACGGCGCTGGTCCATCCGCACGACGCGGCGCGCCTGGGCCTGGCCAACGGCGCCAGCGCCCGCATGGCCAACGGCGGGCGGACCATCACGGTGCAGGTCGAAATCGACGAAGGCATGATGCCGGGCGTGGTCAGTCTGCCGCATGGCTGGGGCCACGATTTGCCGGGGACGCAACTGGCGGTGGCGGCGCAGCGGCCCGGCGTCAACCTGAACGCGATCCTCGATGAGCACCTGCGCGATCCGCTGTCGGGCAATGCGGTGTTGTCCGGCATTGCCGTAACGCTGGCGCCCGCCTGAACGGACAGCCACGGTCCCTCCGCGGCGGCGCTGGCCCATGCCGCCGACGACGACGACGGACTGGCGTCAGCCATACGCATGCAAGCCCAGTGAAAAGTTGCGCAGCGCCTCGATGCCCGAGCATTCCGCCCGATCGCACCAGTCCACCAGGCAGGCCAGCAATTCCTGCGGCGAGGCCCGCTGGCACTCCCATGCCTGGCGCAGTTCCTCGCGCATGCGCTGACCCATGGCCAGCCATGCATACCGCTCGCCGAGGGCGGCCAGGGCCAGCTTGTCGGCAGCGGACAGATAAGCCGGTTCGCGCCGCAACAGGCGCTCCGCCTGGCGCCGCGCGCGCACATCCATGCTGCCGGCGGACTGGCCACGCAGTTCCGCGCGCAAGGCTTGCACCATCATCAGGCCAAAGCCGCGCATGATGTGGTGGCGGCCGGCGCCGATCCCGGCCACGGTTTTATCGGTCAGCGGCACGCGGCACGCGGGGCGCGCCACCACCGGCGGCTTTGGCAACACGGCCCGCACACGCGCCAGGCCGAGCGCCTGCAACAGGCGGATATAGCCCCAGCCAATATCGAATTCGAACCAGCGCACGGACAGTCTGGCCGAGGTCGGGAACGTATGGTGGTTGTTGTGCAGTTCCTCGCCGCCGATCAGTATGCCCAGCGGCAGGATGTTGGTGGCAGCATGGGGGCCATCGAAGTTGCGGTAGCCGGTGTCATGGCCGAGGCCATTGATAATGCCGGCGGCGCACACCGGAATCCACAGCATTTGAATGCTCCAGAGCGTGGCGCCGATCACGCCAAACATCAGCAAGTCGGCCACCAGCAGCAGGCCGACGCCTTGCCATGTGTAGCGCGAATACACCTGGCGCTCGATCCAGTCGTCCGGCGTACCGGCGCCATAGCGTTGCAGCGTGGCCGGAACGCGCGCCGCGTCACGGTACAGTTCCGCGCCGTGCAACAACACTTGCCGGATCCCGAACAGTTGCGGGCTGTGCGGGTCGCCCGCTTTTTCGCAGTACGCGTGGTGCTTGCGGTGGACCGCGACCCACTCGCGCGTGACCATGCCGGTCGACAGCCATAACCAAAGGCGAAAGAAATGGGCCACGGCGGGGTGCAGCGCAAGCGCGCGATGGGCCTGGCAGCGGTGCAGGTAGACCGTGACCGCGACGATCGACAGATGCGTGCTCAGCAGAAGATAGCCGATGATCTGCCAGGCATGCCACTGCAAGATGCCGCCGCTCAGCAGTTGAAACAGATGGCCCATCCACGCGCCTCCGGACAGTTTGGCCGCAGGCAGTGGGCTGCCTGTCGCCACCAGTGTAGGCGCGATCGGTGGGGCGCGTCGAAGCATTGGCGCGCGACAAGTATTTAATCGTCATTGATTCAATCGTGCCGTGGGCCGCAGCGCCATGCGAGTACCGTTAACAATACCGACAACAATACCGACGCGAGCCAATGGAGGCCAGACGATGAGAAAGCAAATGGAAGCGCAACAACTCGGCCCCGGCCAGATGCGCATATTGTTGACACTGGCGCGCGACCTGTTGCAAACCGACGAGCCGATTGACGCGCTCGGACTGGTCGGCCGGACGCTGGTGGAACTGATCCGGTCTGATTCGGCCTTGCTGCTGCTGCGCGGCGATCAGCTCAATATTGTCGCCTTCGACCAGCACGGCGCGCCCCATCGGGCCGGGACCGACCATCCGCTGTATCGAGCCGGCGCCCCCTTGTTCTACGGCATGGAACCCGCCGGGGACGCCAACGCGCAGGGCGGACCGCGCATGCTGACCCTGGCGGTGCCGGCGCACGCCCCGATTGCCGTGCTTGCCGTTGGATGGGAACATGACCTGACGCCGGCCGAACTCAGTGGACACCAACAGACGCTGTCGTATTTCCTGCAACTGGTGGCGGCGGCACTGGGCAAGATCGAAGTGCACAGCTCACTGGCACAGCTCGTCAGTGACCAGCGCCAGGAAATGACCGACACGTCCGTGGCGCATGCTGCGGAACTCAAGCAGCGCGACGAAGCGGCAATGGAAATACGCATGCTGTCGCTGACCGATGTCCTGACGGGCTTGTATAACCGGCGCGGTTTCTTCCTGCAGGCGGAACAGAGCTACAAGCTGGCGCGGCGCCAGCGCGCGCCCAGTGCCGTGATCTTCGCCGACATCGATGGTTTGAAGGGCGTGAATGATCGCCTCGGCCACGACGCCGGGGATCGCCTGATCCAGGACGCCGCGCTGGTGTTGCGCCAATCCTTACGCAACGCCGATGTGGTGGCGCGCCTTGGCGGGGATGAGTTCGTCGCTTTTACCCTTGATGACGAACAGCCCGATGTGATCCTGGCGCGCATCAAAGCCAACTTGCAGGCGTTCAACCTGATGCAGGAACGGCCCTATACCGTGGCGATCAGCGCCGGCGTGGTGCGCTGCGATGCCAGCAGCAAACAGACGCTGTCACAGTATGTGCTGGAGGCCGATAAACAAATGTATGTCCAGAAGCGTAGCCGCATGCACTAGGACGGCGGTGGTTTGCCAGCCTGATTGACGCCGTGCACCGGTGATCAGCGGGTGGATGATTAACGTTGCAAGTGTATTATTGTAGTGATACACTAATCCACATAGCATATTATCAACTAGAGGACACGCATGACCACCACCAAACGCGACGCCGCCCTGGCCATCATGGCAAAGACCGGTATCTGGGAAAGCAATTACTATCCGCCCATCGTGCGCCTGCTGTGGCGCATGGGGTTCGCCATTCCTTTGCCCCACTTCATCAGCTTCGGCCGCGTGGCGCTGGCCAGCGGCGGCTTTTTCGGGTCCGCGTGGGGCCTGCTGATGTGGTTCGTGTTCTGGCGCCAGCAACTGTTGCCGATCGTCGCGCTGGTCGCCACGCTGGCCGCCGGCGCGTCGTTCGGGCTGTTCCTGGCGGCCTACTACGCCTACGGCCGCCGCCAGCACAAGCTACCACTGTGGCACGAACTGCCGGGTACCTGAGCGATGGATTTTGAGATCGCCCCGGCGTCGCCGGTGCCGATTTACCGCCAGATCGTCGAGCAGGTGCGGCGCCTGGTGGCTGGCGGCCAGCTGAAACCGGGGGAGGAATTGCCGTCGGTGCGGGCCGTCGCACAGCAACACGCCATCAATCCGATGACCGTCAGCAAGGCCTACAGCATGCTGGAACTGGAAGGCATCCTGACGCGCCGGCGTGGCGTCGGCATGGCGGTGGCCGAGGTGCAGAGCGAAGCGGCGGCGCTCGACAAGGCCGCGCTGCTGCGTCCGGCGCTGCAGGCGGCGGCGCAGACCGCGCACCAGTTGGGCATCTCCACGGCAGAAGCCCTGCAACTCTTTGAAGCCTATCTCGACAGGAAGACTCCGCATGAATGACATTACGATCCGCGCCCACCAGTTGACCTTGCGCCACAACGACGTCAAGGTACTCGACAGCGTATCGCTCGACATCCCCGCCGGCGCCGTGGTCGGACTGGTCGGACGCAATGGCGCCGGCAAATCCACGCTGCTGCGCTGCCTGGCGGGCCTGGCCGCGCCGGACAGCGGCAGCGCTTCGCTGCTGGGCTGCCCGTCGCTACAATTGACCGATCCGGTGCGCGAGCGCATCGGCTATGTGGCGCAAACCCCCGACCTGTTTGAATGGATGACGGTGGAAGAACACTTGTTTACCATCGGCCGCGCCTATCCGCGCTGGGACCAGCAGCGCTGCCTGATGCTGGCGGCCCGGCTCGACTTGCCACTCAATGCGCGCGTCACCGCACTGTCCGGCGGCGACCAGCAAAAACTGTCGGTGGTGCTGGCGCTGGCGCATGATCCGGACGTCTTGCTGTTCGATGAACCTGTCGCCAGCCTGGACCCGATGACGCGCCGCGAATTCATGCGCGCCATGTTCAGTGGCGCGCGTGCGGATGAGCGCACCGTCATCATTTCCAGCCACATCCTGTCCGACCTGGAGCGGGTCGTAACGCACGTCGCGTTTATCCGCGACGGCAAGCTGCAGCTGCTCGACAGCTGGGATGCGATGCTGGAATGCTATCGCCTGCTACCGCCGGCCATTGCCAACGGCCCGGTGCCGCCGGACGCCGTGGTGCATACCACGCGTGGCGGCCAGCGCCTGGTCGATACGCGCCGCGCGCCGGCGCTGGCCGAAACCGGGCGCCCGCCGACGCTCGATGAATTGTTTGTGGAGTTGAATTCGTGAATGCGCTTGCCATGACCGCGCCGCCACCACAACCAGCGCTACCCCTGTATCCGCTGAATCTGGTCCGCCTCGGCAAGGCCGCGCTGGCGGTATTCGGCGCCCTGTCTGCCAGCCTCCTGATCAGCCTGCTGTTCTCCGCCAAGTCGGACAGCAGCTTTGGGTTGAACGGCATGCTGCTGCTGGCCTTCGCCCTCCAGTTGCTGGCCGTGGTGTTGCAGGGCCAGGCGCTGGGCCGGGGTGTCAGCGTGCTGCAAATCCAACGCGCGCCGGCCACGCTATGGCGTGCCTGGCTGCGCCAGTGGCTGCTGTCGGTGACGCGCTACTGGGCGGCGCTGAGCCTGGCGGTGGCCGTGCTGCTGGCAACACCGGCATCGCATCAACACTGGCTGGCGGCGCCCGCGCTGCTGGCACTGCTGCTGTGCGCCTGCGTGACAGCGGCCATGGCGCGCGCTGGCCTGTTGCCGCGCCGCCTCGGCATGGCGCTGGAAGCGGCGCTGCTGCTGGTGCTGCTGGTGATTGCCGCCGCCGGGCAAGTGATTGCGCCGCTGGATTACTTCAGTACATTGCCCCTGTTGATCCTGGCGCCGTGCGCGCTGGCCTGGCCCGCCATGGCGTACTGGATCATGCGCTCGCAAGCCGATGCGCTGCGCTCGGTCACCGGGTCCCAGACCAACCTGCTGCGCCACTTGCGCGATGCGGTGGTGGGCTGGGCCGGGCGCTACCAGACGCTGCGCACCTATGCGTCGTCGCCGATCGAGCATCCGGTCAACCGCCGTACCTTGCTGGTGATTGCCATCATGCAGAACTTCCTGTTCTTCCGGCATCTGGTTCCGGTGCAATGGGGCGAACAGGTCAGCGCGACGCGCATGGCGCAAATGGCGCTGATCTGCCTGATCTGCTGTAACACGCTGCTGGTGCGTGACTTGCATTGGCGCACACTGCTGCTGCCACGCGGCACGCAATTGCGCCGCCTTGGCACGCGCATCCTGCTATCGAGCATGATGTTCCAGGCCCCTGTGGTCTTGCTGATCATGCTGGTCAGCATGGCGACGTCGCCAGCGCTGACGCTGGGCTGGCATACCGTGGGCGCCGTGGCCATCCCGCTGCTGGAACTGGCCTGCTGCACCGCACTGATGGCGATGCTGCGCGCACTGCCCAATGCACTGCAAACCGGCGCCCTCGCATGCCTGTGCGTAGCGATGGTGTATGGGTTTATCCCGCCGTTGCTGAAGCTCGACGTGCCGCAACTGACATGGCAGATCGGCCCCGCGTATGCACTGCTGCTGGCCACGATCACCGGCACGGCCGTGCTGATCGGCAACCGATTGTGGACCCCGGCGCGCCTGCTAAACGCGCTGACGATCGGGCTGGGGAAATGAGCATGATGAGAATGAACCACTTTACGACCCTGATCCAGGCGCTGCGTGCCGATCCATGGCGCATCTTCCCGTTCGCCGCAATTGCCGGCGCGGGCTTGCTGACCTTGAAGCTGACGCTGCCACCCGCATCGCATGAGCGTGCCGTGCTGTACCTGCTGCAAGCGGCAGCCCTGTTTATGCTGTTCCTGTCCAGCGCCGGTGCCACCCGGTTGGCGCGCACCGCGCACATCCTCGCGCAGCGGCATGTGCCGGCCGCACTGTGGACCGACAGCGTCACGCAGCGCCTTGCCGGCGTGTGGACCAACGGCATCGCGCTGCTGGCCGCGCTGGCCGTGACATGGGGACTTGGCGGCGCGACACCTGCCCAAGTGCTGGCGAGTATCGCCACGCTGTCTTTGACGGCGTGCGCCGGCACGCTGTTTTCCACGTTACGTTCGGGACTGCTGCCGGGCCCGGGCCAGCGCACTGTACATGTCTTGGCACTGGCGGCGCTGGTGGCATGCCTCACCTATGGCCATACGGCATTGAGCGCCTTGGTTCATGCCCCCACAGCCGCCTGGCTGGTGGGGGCCGCAAGTTGGCCGCTAATGGCGTTCGCCCTGCAACGCTATTGGCGCGTGATGCCACGTGTCGTGCCACCCGTGCAAACCAGCACCATGCAGGCATGGGTCAGCAACATGCTGCGCTATGCATTCTTACACCCGCGCTTCCTGCAAGACAACAAATTGCAATTCGGCTTGGTGAGTAACATGCGAATGGGCACGGCATCACTCTGCTGGAGCCTGATGCCGCCTATTGAGTTAGGTGGCAGCTTGACTGTCGGACACCTGCTGGCGTTCATTCCATGGATACCGGCGGCAATGACGACGATGACGATCCGTGACTTGCACTGGCGCACGATGCTGGCGCCAGCAAGGGTCGGTACGCCGTCGCTGGCCTGGCGGATTTACCGGACTTCCCTGACGTTGGCATTCTTCCTGTTGCTGATCCTGATGCTGGGACATGCACTGCTGGACACGATCTGGGGCGGTAGCAAGGCGGGCATCCTGATCAATATGGAAAAATGGGCGGTCTTCGGCATGCAGGCGCCGCTGCTGGTCGCCGTCAATGTGCTGCTGTGCGCACTGCCGAATCCGCGCCGGACGATGTGGGGCGGCTTCATCGTCGCGTTTCTGGCGCTGGCGGTGATGCATGTGGGCGGGCTGTACAGCGTACCGATTGCAGGCTTGCGGGCGGGGCCCGCTTATATGGCGGGCATCGCCGCGTTGTCCGGCCTGGTCATGCTAGTGGCCAACAGGCGGTGGACCCAAAGCGCGCTGCTACCCTACCTGCCGCAGCGCCCCGTCAGCATGACCGCCTTCAGCGCTGCGCGATAAATTCGGCGTTGCCCTGTGCGTCATAAGCCACCTGGAACATGGCGGCGCGGCGCGCCACTTCGCGGCCATCGAGCAGCAGTACCGATTGCACCGTGTACTGGCCCTGCTCCATGCCGCGCGGGATTTTGTAGACGCCGACCGCGCGGTACTGGCCCGCGCCGTCGATTTTTTCCACGCGGGCGATCTGCGGCGTGTCCGACGCCTTCTCGCCATTGGCTTTGTACAAGGTCATGCTTTGCACCACTTCCGGCACCCGCGCGGCCTGGCCATACAGCTTGATTTCACCGACCACCTTGACCGGTTCGCCGCCGCTGCGCACGGTACCGGCACTGGAGTACACTTGGTAATCCTTGAGGCGAAGTTCATTGCGGGGGACGGCCAGCCCTTCGCGCTGGGCCTCCGCATTGACGGTCTGTGCCGGCGCGAGCTTTTCCGAATACGTGCTCCAGCCGATGGCGGCGCCCAGCGCCACGCCGACCGCCGCGCCTTCCGCGCATTTCTTGCCCAGCGCCTTGGCCAGCACACAACCAGCCACCGCACCAACCACCGCGCCGGCGGCGGCATTACCGGCCTGGCTGCCGCCCTGCTCGCGCGCCGGTTCGCCACGGCCCGTGTTTTGATAGCCGCCCGGTGCGGCGCAGCCTGCCAACATGGCGGCAATCACGCCGCCGCAGATCAGTCGTTTCATCATCGTTCCCCTTATTGGCAGCGGTCGTCGATCCATTCGCGACCGGATGCCACGCAATTCATCAATTCGCGATTCATACGCTCGGCCCGGTTCTTCAGGGCCGTGCATTCGCGGTTGCCTTCATCAATCATGGTGGCACAGATATTGGCCTTGTCCATGGCGGCTTTGTAATTGCCTTGACGGAGTTCACGTTCCGCTTCGCTCAGTAGCTTGCGGGCTTGCTGGGCCTGCTGCGACGGTTGCGCTTGCGGGGCCGGTTGGGCTTGCTGGCCTGATGGCGTGGCGGGGAGTGGCTTCGCGGCTTGGCCTGGCTGGGCGCGCGGGGCCGTTGCGGGCGGCGGCGCCGACACAGGCTGGGATGCGGCGCTCTGGTCCAGTACGGTACGCAACAGCAATTGCGACAGCGCCTCCCGCAGCACTTCAATGCGGGGTTTCAATTCGTTGCGCTGTAATTTTTCCGCCGCCTGCAATTTGTTTTCCGCGCAAGCACGATCGGCGCGCTTGATGCAGGCATCGACGTCATTTAACAGGCGTTCGCCCTTGCGCACATCGATGCGGCCATCGAGCTCGCGGGTTTCATCATCGGCGCCCCAGGTCTTGGTAAACGCCGCCAGGCGGCGGTCGGCCTGGTCGATGGAACCGCTTTGCAGCGCGCTCTCCAGTTGCGGCCGCAAGTCGTTCCACGCCTTGGCGCGGTTGCGCTTGGCATCGCATTTTTTTGCGTTGGCGCTGATCGTGTCTTGCACCTGCTTCAACTGGGCGGCGCTGGCTTTATCGGCTTTCAGCGACGTGTATTCATTGCGCGCCAGGTCGATCTTGCAATCCTGCGCCTGTGCCACCGCCTGGTCGACCCGTGCTTGCAGCTTCTTCGCCGGGTCGGACGGCCGCGCCAGGAACCAGATCAGCCCCAGCAGGATCGCCACCAAGACCCAGGTCGATTTGCTGATGGGTTTGCGCAATGGTGGCGGCGATGGCGCAGCGCCATTGCCCTGGGCGTTGGCGGAATGATGGGCTGATGCGGACGCGGTGGACTTGGCCGACGCCGCTGCCGCTGCCGCAGGCTTGCCGTTGCCACGTAATTGGTTCAGACGCTCCAGCGCCGCTTGCTGGTCCGATGTCAGCGCGTCCGATGGCTGCTGCGCCGCGGAACCGGCAACGGCAGCACCATCGCGCACTTGCGCCAGCGCCTCGGCGCGCGCGGCATCCGCCCGCGCCTGCTCGTCGGCCTGGCGTTTCGCCGCCACCCGGGCTTGCTCGTCCAGCTTGGCTTGCGCATCGGCCTTGGCCCGTTCTGCCGCACGGGTGCGTTCGTCGGCCCGGGCCCGCTCTTCGGCCTGGACACGTTCGTCAGGTCGGGCCTGCGCCCCTCCTTGCCGCGTGCCGCAAAACGGGCAAAAGTTCACCTTGCGCGGAAAATCCTTGCCGCACATTTCTGCTACACACCGGTACGTCGCTGCTTCCACTGCTGGCCTTATTCGAAATCGGGATCGGGGATATCGTCATGCGGATCGGGGATCGCGGCCGCCAACAGCGGCGCGATGTCCGCCATCTCGCTGGCCAGTTTCCACTGGTCAACGCGGGGCACCCACTGCATGTTCCACACCTTGGTGACGGCCGTGACTTCGCCCAGCGCAATGCGCTGCGCCAGTTCCGGCAAGGTGTACGGGCCGTGCTGCGCCTTGTTGACGAACACCTTGTACAGCGGCCCAGCAGCGGCGCCGGATGCTGGCGCCACCACTGCCGCCACCACTGGCGCCACGTACACCGCCGCCGGGACCGCGTGCGCGGCCGACGTCGGTGCCGGCGCGGCGCCCGCCGCAAACACGGCCGCCGCCAGCGCCTCGTTGAGCAGATACTCGCCTTTCAGCACGCGCTTTTCCGCCGGCAACTGCACTTCCCAGCTGTACGCATCAGTGGCCGAGCCCGGCACCGTGTCGCTCCATTGCGGCAACGCCGCCAGGGCGCGCTCAATAAACCCTTCCGGCAAGGCGCCGGCCGCCGCCTGCGCGCGCTTGACCCACACATCGTGCAGGCGCTTGGCCGTGATGTTCGGCAGCGACGGCGATGGCAATTCGGCGCCGGTTTCATCGACTTCGAGCTTGGGCTGGTACACCCGCAACTGGTAGTGCCGCATCAGCGCCGCCAGCAAGGCCAACTGGTGTGGTCCCAGCGTGCCCAGGCGCAGGCGCACGGCGGCAATCACCTGGTCGCGGTAATACGGCGGCAAGCCGTTCGAGCGGATCGCGTATTCGTTACCGATTTGCAGCCATTCGCCGGAACCCGGCTCCACTTCAAACAGGTATTGTCCTTTCGGCTGGAACAGCGCTTCGCGGTCCGCGAGGTCGGCCTTGCGTTTCACCACACCGGTGGCGATCGCTTGCAGGAACCATTCGTAGTCGTCGGCCAGCCGGTTCAATTCATCCATCGACGGGGCGATCGGATGGCGGAAGCGGGTCGAATCGAAGTGCAAATGGGTCGGAATCTTCGGGTTTTCAATTTGGTACGAGGTGCGCCACGTCGGCAGGCCGCGCAGCACCGTCATCGGCACGCCGGACAGTTCGATGTAGCAGACGGCGCGCCCGCTGATGCCGGTATTGACGATCGACACCAGGTCGCCGTTGAAGAAGCCGGTCGGCACCGCCGCCTTGATTTCATGCTCGACTTTTTTCCACGCATGGGCATCACCGACGCCGATAAAGCATTTGAACTGGTCGGCGCTCGGCGTGAATTCCGCCGAGAAGCGCGCATTGACCCATGGCATCGCGCTCTTGACCCATTCATTGAACAAGCTCTGGCGCTCCTGCGGCGACATCGCCATCAGGCGTTCCAGCAGCGGATCGACCGGCTGCGCATCCTGCAAGCCTTCGCTGCTTAACTGGGTCTGCGCGCGGCGGAACAGTTTCAGCAGCAGCGACGCGCGCAACTTGTCGTCGCCCAGTTGCGGGAACAGGCGCGCCGAGCCGCCGAATTCGAGCAGCACTTCCTCGCTCCACGACGACACGTCGCCCGTCAGTTTGACGGCTTCCGGCACGCTGTCGCTGGCCAGTTTCATATAGGTCGCATGTTCATGCTGCGCATCGGCGCGCAATTGCGCAATGCGCTGGTCGACCGCGCCCAGCATCGCTTCCACGCAGCGCCGCCCTTCCTGGAATTCACCGGCGATACCGCTCCACACCGGCTGGCCCTTGTCGTCGACCGACAGCGTATCGCCCAGCCACGCCGACAGCGCTTTCAGCACTTCCTCGGCCTGGCCGGCCGCCACCGCCAGCAGGTGGAAGCGCAGGTAGTCGGCGATGTCGCGCTTCAGGTGCGCCATCACTTCGCGCGCCTGCGCATCCTTGCCAAACAATTTATTGGCGGCCTGCGACAGGTTGTTCAGCGACTCCTCGACTTGCCGCGTGCGCAGCGCATCGCGGATATCGCGGTAGCGCTTGCCGTTGCGTTCCATATGGACCAGGTCGCGCTGCGCGATGCGGGACTTGATCTGCTCCAGCAGCGACAGCACGAATTCCAGGCCGCCCTGCTTGCGGTCGTCCAGCAGCGCATACAACTGGTCGCGCGCGCGCCCCTTGAGTTTCACCACCAGCTCGGCGGTATGGCGTTTTAGCCGGTCTTCGCTGGTTTCCGCCGTGGCGCCCGCTTCGCGGATCGCGTCGCGCTCCAGTTGTGGCAACAATTCCGCCATCTTTTCGCGCCACTGCTTCAAGTCGTAATCGGCCATGATGCGGTCGATTTCCAGCTGCACTTTCGATTCCACCCGCTCCAGCAGCGAGCGTTCATCCTTGTCCAGCAACAAGCGATCGGTCAGCGCATATTCCTGGAACGGTGTGACATCGACCGTGCCCTTGCGGAAGTCCGGGAATTCCGCAAACGGCCGCTCGGCCAGCGCCATCTGCTCGCGCATGAAGGCGTCGCGTTCCTGGTCGCCGGCGCGACGCGCCGGCGCGCCATCGCTGCCGAGGATGCCGAAGAAGGCTTTCACCATCAGGCCCGCCAGTTCATAAGCGCGGATATCGTCGCGCAAGCCCTGCTGCGTGTCGAGCACGGCCTGGCCAAAGGCGGAATACACTTTCGAGTACGACAGGCGCATGTCGCCGAAACGGTTTTCCGGCACGCGCGGATTGAACGGGCCCAGCTTGTGCTGCTGCTGGTTGACCGCCACCGAGCGCTTGCGGTTGGCAAAGTCGGCCGAGGCGAAATCCTCAAACAGCGAATCGGCCACCATCTGGTACACGTCCTTGACGTCGTTGGTGGCTTTATTGGCGAGGTTGGCGGTGTCGACGAAATACACGTCGTCAAACGGCGCGCCGCGTCCCACCAGGCTGTCCGGATCGGCCCAGCGCACTTGCGCGTTCATGTCGCGCATCGACGTTTCCAGCTCCATCAAGGTTGCGTAGGCATTGGCCTCGGTGCGCTCCTTGTTCGCCTTGGCATAGCCGGACGGCATGAACATCACCAGGTCGACCTGGCTGTCCGATACTTCCTGGCGCGCGATGGCCTTGGCGATCCAGCCCAGGTCGATCGAGGTGCCGGCGCCGGTGCCGCCGGCGTTGGAACCGATGACGACAATGCGGAACTTCGAGGTATCGACCTGCAAACCCAGGCGCTGGTAATTTTCCTTGCGCTCGTTGCCGGCATTGCTGCTGAGGAAATTCAGCGCGCCCTTGATGCGACCGCGCAGCTTCGGATATTTATCGAACAAATACAGGCGCGCCACGGCGCGGATCTGGCCCGCGCCTTTCGACGGGTCGATGCCCAGCGAACGCAGTTTTTTCGGCCGCAGCGGCATCCAGTTTTCAATCAGCGGGAAGCGCGCCAGGCTGTCGTCCGATTCGTGGTATTGGGTCAGGTCGACCGATTCCACCAGCCGTTCTTCGTCGGACAGTTTCACCAGTTCGTACCAGGGGTCGGTGCGCTGCGATTTGCCCTCATCGATAACGGCGCCGTTATCGAGGTCGACGTGCAGGAAGCGCGCGACCGGGAACTGGCCGATCGATTCGACCCGCGTCGGGTGATGCCGGTTCCATACGGCCGACAGGATGCGGCGCCGGATGCGCATCATGACTTCCATGCCGGTGCCGCCCGCGCCGATAAACAGCGTGGGGCGCAAGTCGACTTTAAGTTCCGCTTTTTTTTCCGTACTGCTGCCTGGGAAGTCCGCCATCATCGCTCCTTAGTGATTCAATTAACGGCGACCGGTGAAGAACGCGCCCGCCAGCGCGCCGATGCCGGCCAGCAGCAACGTGCCGGTGACGGCCAGGCTGAGGAATTTGCTGGAATTGATGATCGCCAGCACCAGCGCGCCGGACAGGAACGACAAACCAAAGAACATCAGCCAGCCCGCCGTATCGGCCGACGACGGCGCCACGCGGCGGCGCACCAGATGATTGGCATAGGCGTTGCGGGCAAAGAAGAACACGATCAGCAAGACCAGGAAGATCGCGCCGCCGACCGCCACATCGCGGGTCGAGGTATCGGTGGCGGGGGCACCCTGCACCGGCGCCACTTCCATCGGCATGCCCGATGACGGCGGCGTATCGGTCAGCGTCGGACCACTGGCGGGCGCACTGGCCGGCTTTTGCTCGTTGCCGGGGATTTTGAAGCCCGGATCAGTATTGGCTTGCGCCAGCAAGATGTCGTTTTGTTGTGTCATGTTGTTCCGAGTTTCCTTGTTATTTTCCCAAGCGTACCTGCGCACCCTGGCGCAAGTCCGTCAATGTGGTGCCAAACATCGACGTGTTCAATTGCGCGACCTGGTTGCCGGCCCGGTCATGCAGCGGCAGCACCGTGCCCGGCTTGGCGTGCACCACGCGCGGTTCGCCCTCGACCGTGACCCACACTTTGCGCGTGCGCGTGGCCGCGATACCGAGCGCCACGGCGGCGGCCAGCAGCGCGGTCACGCCGCCCAGCACGCCGATCAGCGGCGCCACCCCATAGCGGATGCGCACTTCCAGTGGCAAGGTGGCGCGCGAGCCCTGCACCTGTTCCGGCGGTGTAAAAATGTCCGGCAAAGGATCGCCGGGGAACAGGCTGGCCATGCGCTGGCGGAACGCCTGCGACAATTCCAGCTTTTGTTCCGACAGCCGGACTTCGATCGCGCCCGGCAGCACGGCGGCGGAACCGGCCGCCTGGACCGCCGCCAGTGACCACTTGCCGGGCAAGTGCGCCACCGGCAAGGGCATGGTCGACGACAACGGCAGCGGCTTGCCCGGCGCCAGACCCGTCACGCTGTCCGCGCCGAGCAGAATCGGGGTCTGCGCCCCGGCCAGCAACGAGCGCGCTTCCAAGCGCGCGCTGGTGATGGTGTAGGGGTAGACGGTGTTTTCCAGGCGCCAGCCGATGCGCGCGGCATTGCCCGACGATTCCGGGTTGGCCTTGGCAGCCTGCGCACCGGCATCGATATCGGCCCGCAGCACGCCATTGGCCTGGGTGGAAAACGCCACGCCAGGCACGTTTTCCACTTTCACCGGCGTCAGGCGCACCGTGTCCTGATCCAGCGGCTTTAAGCGCGCGGGGGTTTCCGTGACCACCTTTTGCAGGCGGCCGGAACGCATCAGCATATCGAGATCGCGCGCGCCTTCGTCACCGATGGCAAACACGTAGATCATCAGGCCATTGGCGCTGTAGCGGCCTTTGACCGGCATGTGCAGCGGGAACGCCAGCGCCTTCTTGATGGCGGCGCCATGGTGGATCAATTGATAGAACTCGCGGTTGCGCTGGGACGTGGCCTGGTCGTTGTTCGGGCTGTTTTTATTGTTGGTAAACAGCCAGACCAGCCCGGGCTTGTTCCCCAGC
Source organism: Burkholderiaceae bacterium (assembly GCA_019751755.1). Classification (GTDB taxonomy): domain Bacteria; phylum Pseudomonadota; class Gammaproteobacteria; order Burkholderiales; family Burkholderiaceae_D; genus Rugamonas. Next base: position 22,977 of record JAIENA010000041.1, read on the forward strand.
GCGGCGCCGATCGCACCACTGACAGCTTCGCCCAGGTCGGTGTCGGCCAGCGCCGTGCCACCGGGCTTTTTCGCCACCGCCAGCGGCGCCAGCGCGCCCTGCACCGCCGCACGCTGGCTGGCCGACTCCACCTTGGTCGCCAGCAGCGCCTTCGGCGACGGTGCGCCGGGCAGCGCCTGGTTGAACGAGGCCAGCACCAGCGCATCGCCGGGCTGCACGGCGGCCAGCACCACTTCGGTGATCAACGGCTTGTATTGCGAGGCCGGGTCCGTATAAAACGGTTCCATCCAGCCGGAGTTTTGCACCAGGAACACGTGGGAGGCGGCATGGGCGCCAGGGACGGTTGCCGCGATCACGGTGGCGATGGCCGCTTGCCATGCGCGCAATGGCGGCCGGTGAACAGGTCGGTCCATAAGTTGAATCATGGCTGCGCCTCCAGGCGCCAACCGCGCAGATCGTTCCAGGACGGATGATGCAGCCACAGGCAATTATCATAGACAAACGGCTGGCAATCGGCGGGCTGTTTCAGACGCATCGCTTCGCCGAGGATCACGTTGCGCTGGCCGACCCACTCGATCAGCACGCGCGTCAGCACGGCCTCACCCAGCGCCACTTCAGCCTTGCCGGAATACGCTTCCACCCGCAACACCAGGCCGGTCGGCTGGGCCCGCGTGGAACTGGCGTTCTCCAGCAGCGGCAGCACCAGTTCATCAGCGCCGCCCTGGTCTTCCACATTTTCCACCGCCCACGGCTCATCCTTGACCTGATGGCCACGGCGGAACAGCAAAGTGCAAAAGCCCAGCCGCGCGCCATCAAGCGGCTGGATTTGCGCGCGCACCGCACCCAGTTCGCGGTACGAATAACGCTGGCCATCGTGACCGATCAGCCACAAACGGCCATCGCGGCTGCGCACCGGGCCGCCGAACTGCAGGCGCGGCGTCCAGCCCGAAGGCCACGGCAGCCATTGCGGCGTGGCGCCCGGCGTCCACCAGATTTCGCCCAGCGCATGCAGCCAGACCAGCTTGCCGTCGTAGCAAACCGGCCGCGACCAGCCCCCGGCGGGGATGGCG
>JAIENA010000441.1 GCA_019751755.1 Burkholderiaceae bacterium
AACTGCGCAGGTACGAGACGGCCAACTGTCGGCCCATGGTCTCATTGAGCATCACGCCATGTTCGACGATGGCCGCCAACTGCGTATTCATTCGTCGCTGCAACGCAGCGTTTTTACCCGTCATCCACCGCCTCCAATCGTTACTTTATTGCAATCAAAGGTAACATACTTGCCACCGAAGCACTACGGCAAATGGCCATATTATTTTCTTTCAAGCAAACGCCGAAATGGCGCGGCACGGGATGGCGCAGCGCGCCGCTTGACCTTCCCCCCATGGCAAGGTTTATAGTGTCGGCCTGATACGGTCCATTCCGCGTTTCCGCCCCGAGAGCCATGCCCTTGTTTGTTCGCTGCCTGCTGTGGATATTGATGGCGGCCTTGCCCCTGCAAGGCAGCGCCGCGCTGCTGTCCACCTGCGCCACGACGATGCCGGCGCAGGCGCAGGCGCAGGCATCGCAGGGTTGCCATGAACAACTGGCGGCCATCGATGGCGCGCCGGCCGCGCATCACAGTGACAGTGACAGCGGCGCCGATGGCGGCCAGCCGCACGGCAAGTGCAGCACCTGCGCCAGTTGCTGCACGGCGGCCACCGCGCCGCCGCAATCGGCACTGCCGCCCGCCACCGTGCCCCGTGCCGCCCGCGCGTTGCCCGCCGTGGAACCGGCCATCGTGGCCATTTTCCCTGCCGGACTGGAACGCCCGCCCCGCGCGGTGTAACCGGTTCCCTGTGGATGGCGGCCCCGTCCTCGCGATGGCGACCGCGCAAGACGCCACGCCAGGCGCCACGCTCGATGCCCGGCTGCAAGCCGGGTTCGATGCCACGCGCAACGACGCGGTCCGTACTGCCGCCACCGGACACCGTCACCGCACCAGAGAAATCGATGCCCCCGTTACACGCCCTGCCGATTGCGGCAGCCGGCGCGCCGCTGGACGATGCCGTCCAGCCTCCGTACAAGGATAAATACTATGGCAACACCCCTGATCACCCGCGCCGCTAGGGCCGCCACCCTGGCGGCCCTGGCAACGCTGGCCGGCTGCGCCACCGTGCCAGCTGATGGCGGCGCCGATGCCGCCGCCGCGCTGGCGGCCGACCGCATTGGCCAGGCCGCGCCGCTGTCGATGGCCGCGCCCAACGCGGCCGTCCGCGACGAAGTGCAAACCCTGCTGCAACAGCCGCTGACACCGGACAGTGCCGTGCGCATTGCCCTGCTAAACAGCCCGGCGTTGAAAGCCGCGCTGGCCGAACTGGGCATGACGGCGGCCGACACCGCGCAAGCCGGACGCCTGCGCAACCCCGGCATCGGCTTTGGCCGCGTGCGCGGCGGCGGCGACACCGACATCGACCGCAGCGTCACGTTCGACCTGGCCGGCCTGCTGACCTTGCCCGCGCGCAGCGGCATGGCCCAGCGCCAGCTGGAACGCGCCCAACTGGCCGCCGCCGGCCAGGCCGTGCAGTTGGCCCACGACACCCGCCGCGCCTGGATCACCGCCGTCGCGGCCGCGCAAAGCGCCGCGTTCGCAGGCCAAGTGCGCGACGCCGCCGACGCCGGCGCCCTGCTGGCCGAGCGCATGCGCAAAAACGGCAACTGGAGCCGCCTGGACCAGGCCCGCGAACGCGCCTTTTACGATGACGCCATCACGCGCCAGGCGCGCGCCAGCCATGACGCGCTGGCCGCCCGCGAGCACCTGGCGCGCCTGCTGGGCCTCGAACGCAGCGACACGCTGCAATTGCCGGAGCGCTTGCCGGAGCTGCCGGCCACGGTGCAGGCGCCGCAACAGGCCGAGCGCACGGCGCTGGAACGGCGCCTTGACGTGCTGGCCGCGCGGCGCGACGCGGAGGCCGCCGCAGCCGACCTGGGGCTGACCCACGCCACCCGCTTTATCAATGTGTTCGATGCCGGCTACGCCAACCAAAGCGCCACCGGCTCGCCGCGCCAGAACGGCTATGAGGTGGCGCTGGAATTGCCGCTGTTCGACTGGGGCGGGGCAAGGGTGGCGCGCGCCGAGGCGCAATACCAGCAAGCCGTGCACCGCACCACGGCGGCGGCGCTGCAAGCCCGCTCCGAGGTGCGCCTGGCCTATGCCGGCTACCGCACCGCGTATCAGATCGCGCGCCATTACCACGACCAGGTGGTGCCACAGCGCAAGATGATTTCCGACGAGGTGCTGCTGCGCTACAACGGCATGCTGGCCTCGGTGTTTGAACTGTTGGCCGACGCCCGCGAACAACGCACCAGCGTCAACGAATCGATTGAAGCCCAGCGCGATTTCTGGATCGCGGAAACCCAATTACAGGCCGCGCAGCACGGCGCGGGAACCCAGCCATGACCACACGCCGCAACTTCCTCCTCAACGCCGGCGCCGGCGCCGCCACCGCAATCGGCGCCAGCGCCGTCACCCGGGCCGGCGCGGCCACCTTGCCGGAAGCGCCCAGCATGGCCAACGCCGACACCCACGTGCCGCCGCCGCCGCCCAACGGCCGCCCCTACCACCCGGTGGTGACCTTGAACGGCTGGTCGCTGCCCTGGCGCATGAAGCAAGGCGTCAAGGAATTCCACCTGGTGGCTGAACCGGTGGTGCGCGAACTGGCGCCCGGCATGAAAGCGCACCTGTGGGGCTACAACGGCCAGTCGCCGGGGCCGACGATTGAAGTGGTGGAAGGCGACCGGGTGCGCATCTTCGTCACCAATAAACTGCCGGAAATCACCAGCATCCACTGGCACGGCCAGCGCCTGCCAAACGGCATGGATGGCGTGACGGGCCTGACGCAGCCGGCCATCGCGCCCGGTAAAACGTTCGTTTATGAATTCATCGCGCGCCGCCCCGGCACCTTCATGTACCACCCGCACGCCGATGAAATGACGCAGATGGCGATGGGCATGATGGGGTTCTGGGTCACGCACCCGAAAGATCCGTCGCTGCACGCGGTGGACCGCGATTTCGTGTTCCTGCTGAACGCCTATGACATAGAGCCGGGCAGTTATATGCCGAAGCCCAACACCATGCTGGACTTTAACCTGTGGACCTTCAACAGCCGCGTATTCCCCGGCATTGAATCACTGAACGTGCGCCAACATGACAAGGTCCGCATCCGCGTCGGCAACCTGACGATGACCAACCACCCGATCCATCTTCACGGCCACGAATTCGTGGTGGCCGGCACCGATGGCGGCTGGGTGCCACCGTCGGCGCGCTGGCCGGAAGTCACCACCGATGTCGCGGTGGGGCAAATGCGGGCGATTGAATTCGTTGCCAATGAACCGGGCGACTGGGCGTTCCACTGCCACAAGTCGCACCACACCATGAACGCCATGGGCCACGATGTGCCAAACCTGATCGGGGTTGACCACAGCGGCATCGCGGAAAAGATCAACAAGATCGTGCCCGGCTACATGGTAATGGGCGACAAGGGCGGCTCGATGGGCGGCATGGAAATGCCGCTGCCGGAAAACACCTTACCGATGATGACGGGCGAAGGCCCGTTTGGCGGGGTCGAAATGGGCGGTATGTTTACCGTCATGAAGGTGCGCAAAGAGCAGAAACGGGGCGATTATTCGGACCCCGGCTGGTTCCAGCACCCCAAGGGGTCGGTGGCGTATGAGTGGACCGGCGAATTGGCCGAGCCGGTGCGCAGCGACAACCCCGGCAAGGCGCTGGCGACGCCGCACCATCGGCATCAGCCGGAGGTCGAGGTCACCGTAAAAAAACCGTCGGCAGGCCAGCACTCAGGCCATTGATCGGGTCTGACTAGAACGCGCCGACGTAATTCTCCGCCAGCGCCGTCGCCAGTGGACGCGACGCCACGATGTTCTCCAGTTCGGCGCGCTGCATCTGGCGTTCGAACGGCGTGGCGTCGGCGAAGGTGTGCAGCAGGCGCGTCATCCACCACGAGAAATACTCGGCGCGCCAGATCCGTTTCAATGCATCGGCCGTGTACGATTGCAGCAAGTCCTGCTTGTCCTGGCGGTAAAACTGTTCCAGTGCGCGCGACAGCAGCCGCACATCGGAAATCGCCAGATTCATGCCCTTGGCCCCGGTCGGCGGCACGATGTGGGCCGAGTCGCCCGCCAGGAACAGCCGGCCCGATTGCATCGGCGTCGAGACAAAGCTGCGCATGCCGATGATGCCCTTCTGGAATATCTTGCCCTCCCTGACTTGCCAGCCATCGTTGTGCTCCAGCCGCGCATGCAGTTCCGCCCAGATGCGGTCGTCGGACCAGTTTTCCACCTTGTCGGTCGGGTCGCACTGGAAGTACAACCGCTGCACGGTCGGGCTGCGCGTGCTGACCAGCGCATAGCCACGCTCGTGTTGTGCATAAATCAGTTCATCGGACGATGGCGCCGACTCGACCAGGATGCCGAACCAGCCGAACGGGTAAATCCGCTGGCAATCTTGACGACCCGCCGCCGGCAAGGCCGGGCGCGACACGCCGTGGAAGCCATCGCAGCCAATGATAAAGTCGGCATCGATGCGGTGCGCCGCGTCGTTATGGGTATAGGTGACGAACGGCTGGACGCCGTCAATCCCGCCCGGCGTCACATCGGTCACCTGGAACAGCAACTGGCCATCGGCCGCGATACGGGCGGCCACCAGGTCCTTGATGACTTCGTGTTGCGGATACACGGTGATGGCTTTGCCGGTCAGCCCGGTTAAGTCGATGCGGTGGCGGCGGCCATCGAATTGCAGGTCGAAGCCGTGATGCAGCGCACCTTCCCGCTGCATACGCGCGCCGACACCCGCTTCGTTGAGGATATCCATGCTGCCCTGTTCCAGCACGCCGGCGCGGATGGTCGCCTCGATCTCGTCGCGGGTCCGCGATTCCAGCACGATCGATTCAATGCCCTGCAAATGCAGCAGGTGGGACAGCAACAGGCCGGCCGGGCCTGCGCCAATAATGGCGACTTGGGTGCGCATACGATGCTCCTTGGTTATTGGTATGGGGATTGCGTGATGGGTCTATCGTAGCGACGCGCGGCCTGAAAAAGAATGGATGGTTTCGCAAATTACTTGTACTATTTTTACTCCTGCCATTTTTTCTTAACGTCACCCGCCATGGCCAGCAAGCCTTCCCCGCCCCCACCAGACGTGCCCCGCTTCGCCCTGTACGGCGAACTGCAACGGGCCGACGGTGCCGAACTGGTGCATATAGAAACCATCCAGACCCGCAGCCGCCAGCACGACTGGCATATCGGCCGCCACACGCATCAGGGTTTATTTCAGGTACTTTTTTTAATGCAAGGACACGTCCGCGCCGACGTAGGCGACGCCGTGTGGGAGCGCGACGGTCCCGCCGTCATCACGATCCACCCGGCGCTGGAACATGGTTTTGACTTTTCCGAGGAAGCGCAAGGTTATGTGCTGACCATCGATGAGCAGCTGGTCTATGCGGCCGGCCGCGAACGGGGCGACTTGTTTGCGCCACTGTTCATCTCGCCGCTGGCGCTGTCGCTCGAGACCATGCCGGCACTGCATGCCCGCATCAAGACGCAGCTCGACAGCCTGATGGCGGAAACCGCCTGGCCCCACTATGGCCACACGCATTTGCTGGAATGGCTGGCGTGCGGCGTGCTGGTGCTATTGACGCGGGCACAGGCGGAACAGCAGTCGGCGCACCAGTCCGGACGGGGCGACTTTGAACTGTTCAGCCGCTTTCGGGCCCAGGTCGAACTGCACTTCCGGGAACAATGGCAAGTCGGCCACTATGCCGACGCCCTGCAACTGTCTCCCGTGCGGCTGAACCGCCTGTGCCTGAAAGTCGCGGGGCGGACCGCCTTCGATCTGGCCCAGGACCGGCTGATGCTGGAGGCCTGCCGCAAGCTGACCTATGCGCCGTCGCCGGTGGCCAGCATCGCCTATGAACTGGGGTTCCAGGACCCGGCGTATTTCAGCCGCCTGTTCAAGAAACGTATGGGCGTAACACCCAAGGATTTCCGGCGCCAGTCGCTGACGGGCGCCGTTCAGGCGGACTGACGGGCGGACTGGCGGCGCGCACGCCGTATAATGCGATTTACTTTATTAATGAAAGAATCGCCGTGGAGTCGCGCAAAACACTGGATGGACCCGCCATCGGCATGATGGCCGTGCTGTGCCTGATCTGGAGCTTGCAGCAAATTGCGCTGAAGGCCACCGCGCCGGATGTCGCGCCGCTGTTGCAGATCGCGCTGCGCTCGGGTATCGCCGCCGTGCTGGTGGCCATGCTGATGTGGTGGCGCGGCGATAGGTTCACGCCCGGCGGGCTGCGCCCCGGCGTGATGGCAGGCTGCCTGTTTGCGCTGGAGTACCTGCTGATCGGCCAAGCGCTGCGCTACACCACGGCCGGCCATACCGTGGTGCTGCTGTACACCGGCCCGATCTTCGCGGCGCTGGGCCTGCACTGGAAACTGCCGTCCGAGCGCCTGGCGCCGGGCCAGTGGGTCGGCATTGCGCTGGCCTTTGCCGGTATCGCCGTCACCTTCGTTGGTCGCCAGGGTCCGGCGCAGGACATGGCCAACATGTTGATCGGCGATGTGATGTGCGTGGCGGCGGGCGCCGCCTGGGGCGCCACCACGGTGGTGATCCGCTGCTCCACACTGTCGTCCGCCCCCGCCACCGAAACCCTGCTGTACCAACTGGTGGCGGCCCCGGTCCTGCTGCTGCCGGCCGCCGCCGTGCTGGGACAACTGACGTTGAACGCCACGCCGCTGGCGCTGGGCAGCCTGACGTTCCAGGCCGTGGTGGCCTCGTTTGCCAGCTACCTGGCCTGGTTTGCCATGCTGCGGCGCTACCTGGCGTCGCGCCTGGGCGTGTTTTCCTTCCTGACGCCGCTGTTCGCGGTGGCGCTGGGCGGCACCCTGCTCAATGAACACATCGAGCCGAATTTCATCCTCGGCGCCCTGCTGGTGCTGGCCGGGATCGTGCTGGTCAGCGGCTATAGCTCGATTGTGCAGGGGGTCCGGACCTTGCGCCGCCTGAACGCCTGAGCCACGCCACGGCAGGTCGTGGCGCGACTGTGACAATGCGCGTACTTTCAGCCCCCTTGCGGCGGCGATAATGCAGGCTTTTAAACTTGCTCCTTTGTTATCGCCATGCCACTCTTCGGTCTCGGACTGCACATCCTCATCGCCCTGTTATTTGCCGTGCACGCGGTGCGCACACGGCAGCAACTGTACTGGCTACTGATTCTGTTTTCCTTCCCGATGCTGGGCAGCGTGGTGTATTTCTTCGCGATTTATTGGCCCAATTCGCGCCTGGAACAAGGCGCCCGCAAGGCGCTGACCTCGACCGCGCGGGCACTCGATCCGGGCCGTGAATTGCGCGAGGCGCAAGCCGCCTTTGACTTCACGCCGACCGCGCAAAACCAGATGCGCCTGGCCTATGCGCAACTGGACGCGGGTAGCGCGCAAGCGTCCGCCGCAACCTTTGAAGCGTGCCTGAACGGCGTGTTCGGCGCCGACCTGGAGGTGCGGCGTGGCGCGGCGCGCGCCAATCTCGCCTGCGGCAACATCGACGCCGCCCTCGCGCACATGGACTTTATGCGCCGCGCCAACCCCGGTTTTCGGGCCGAGGAAATCGCCTTGTTGCGGGCGCAGACACTGGCCGCGGCCGGACGCGGCGCCGAAGCCGGGGCCGCGTTTGCCGAGGCGCTACAACGCTTCAACAGTTTTCAGGCGCGCGCCGAATACCTGCTCTGGGCCCGTGCGGCGGGCCAGCACGCGCTGGTGGACAGCCTGAAACCGGACCTGGAACTGACCATCGCCTATTGGAACCGGCATACGCGCGAAATGAACCGGGACGTGTTGCAGCGGCTCGGCATGTGACGCGCGATCCCCTGCCCGGCAGGTTCAAGCCAAGACTGCCCTGCCAACGCTGGCCGTTAAATCAGCCCGTGCTCGATCGCGTAACGCGTCAGGTCGGCGTTGCTGGCCATGCCCATCTTTTCCAGGATGCGGCTACGGTAGGTGGTCACAGTGTTCGGGCTCAGGTGCAGAGATTCACCGATTTTCACCAGCGATTCCCCGGCGGCGATCAGTTTCAACACTTCCAGCTCGCGGTTCGACAGCGCCTCCACGCCCTGTGCGCCGCCGCCGCCCACCAGGCTGGCGAGTTTTTCCAGCAACGCCGGGCTGACATGCTTGCCGCCATTGGCGGCCTTGCGCACCGCCTCCACCAGCGTCGAGGTCGGCGTATCCTTGGTCAGATAGCCGGCCGCTCCGCCTTTGAGCGCGCGCACCGCGTATATATCCTCCGAATAGGTGCTCAGCATCAGCACCGCCAGGCGCGGATAATCGGTGCGCAACTGGCGCAGCAAGTCCAATCCGTTTTTGCCCGGCATCTGGATATCGACCAGCGCCACGTCATAGTCCTGTTCCGCCAGGCGCTGCAATGCTTCGGTGGCGTTGCAGGCCTCGCCGCCCACTTCGATGCCGTCGGCCGTGCCCAGCATCAGGCGCACGCCGTTGCGGGCAATCGCGTGGTCATCGACCAGCAAGACGCGGATCGTGCTCATGGCTGTCCCTCCAGTGGCAACTGCAAGCGCAGCAGGGTGCCACCCGTCTCGCGATGCGTAATGTGCAATTCCCCGCCAAAATGGCGCACCCGTTCCTGCATCCCGATAATCCCCCACGATGCGCCATTGCGCAGCCGTTCTTCTGTAATGCCCACACCGTCGTCGGCCAGCGTGATCAGCAGGCTGTCGCCCTCGCGCCACGCATCCACCTGCACCGACGACGCGTGCGCATGGCGCACCACGTTGGTCAAGCCTTCCTGCACCACGCGGAACAGCATGGTGCTGCGGCCCGCGTCCAGTTCCAGTTCCGCCGCATCGGGCTCGATGCGGCAGGCGCTGCGCAGGTTGGAACGCTGCGCCACCTGTTCCGTATGCCACTCCAGCGCCGCCCACAGACCCAGTTGATCGAGCACGCTGGGCCGCAAGTCGGTGATCACGCGCCGCACCGTGGCAATCGCATCCTGCGCCAGCACGGACGCCTCGGCCAGCAGCGGATCGGCGTTGCCACCGGCGCGCTCGATGGCGACGCCGATATACGCTTTAATCCCGGTCAGCAAGCCACCCAGTTCATCGTGGATTTCCTGGGCAATGCGTTTGCGCTCGTCTTCGCGGATGCTTTCCTGGTGCGCGGCCAGCTTGCGCAATTCCGCTTCGGCGCGCTGCTTGCCATCGAGCAGGCGCTGTTCGCGCAACATGCGCAGGATCGCCGTGGGCAATTGCGCCAGGTAGCGCCCATCGCCATCCTTGACCAGGTAATCGCGCGCGCCGCGCCGCATCGCTTCGGCCGCCACCATTGCGCTGTCGGCGCCGGTCAGCATCATCACCGGCGGGCCCGACGGCGGCAATTGCGCCAGGAATTCCAGCCCGCTCATGTCGGGCAAGCCATAGTCGAGCAGGATGCAGTCGACCTGGCCTTGCAGCGCAATGGCCAGACCATGCTCCCCGCTGTCCGCTTCCAACAGCGCAAACGCCGCCTCCTGGGCTGCGGCGAAGGTGCGGCGGCACGCCATCCGGTCAACCACGTCATCTTCGACGATCAGCACATTCAACGGGGGGCGTTCCATCATGGTTGCGTCAGTACTTTTCATTCAAGGCATTTCACTGAGCGTCCAGTACATGTCGATCGAGCGCATGATTTCCACGAAGCGGCGGTAATCGACCGGCTTGGCCATGTAACCCGCCACCCCGAGATCAAAGCTGCGCACCTTGTCTTCCTGTTCTTCGGAGGTGGTCAGCACCACCACCGGAATGCGGCGCAGCCGCTCATCCTGTTTCGCCAGGCGCAGGAACTCGATGCCATTCATGATCGGCATGTTCAAATCGAGCAGGATAATGCACGGCAGTTCACAATCCGGCCGCGACAGCCATTCCAGCGCGGCTTCGCCGTTTTCCATGCTGACCACCGGATTGCTGACATGGATTTCCTTCAGGGCGCGAAGGATGGTCATGATATCGACCTGGTCGTCCTCGACCAGCAAGATGGCTTTATTTGGTACTTTCATTGATTTTCCTGATGAGGGAGCGGCCCGACGCCGGTGGGCAAGGTGAACCAGAAGGTACTGCCCTGGCCCATGACCGAGTCGACCCCGACCCGCCCCTGGTACATTTCCACAATTTTCTTCACCAGCGCCAGGCCGACGCCGGTGCTTTCCACGCGGTCGCGCGGCGCCAGGGTCTGGAACAGCTGGAAAATCCGTTCAAAATGGCGCGTTTCAATGCCGGGACCATTGTCGGCCACGGCAAAGCGCACTTCACCGCCGTGCTCGCTCCAATCCACGCTGATCCGGCCGGCCGGCTTGTCCATGTACTTGATCGCATTCGAGATCAGGTTATGGAACACTTGCTGCAGCCGCGTCGGCTCCATCATCAGCGTCGGCATGCCGGGCTGCACCGTCACCGTGATATGCGGCGGCGCCGCCAGCAAATCGACCACATCGGCCAGCACGCGGTTGACATCCACCGCCGCCCGCGCCTCACGGACGCGGCCCACCCGCGAATACTGCAAGATGCCGTCGATCAGCGCGCCCATGCGGTGGACCCGGTTGATCAGCAGGCGCATATGCTCGCGGCCCTCGTCATTGAAGTGTGGCGCATAGTCGGTGGCCAGCCAGTCGGCCAGCGAGCCGATGCCGCGCAGCGGCGCCTTCAAATCGTGCGAGACGACGTAGGCGAAATTGGTCAGTTCTTCATTGGCGCTGGTGAGTTCCTGCAACAACTGGCGGTTCTCGCGCTCGGCTTGCTTGCGCTGCGAAATATCGCGCACCACGCCGGTAAACATGCGGCGCGTGCCGAGCCACATTTCCGTCACCGTCAGCTCGATCGGGAAAATCACGCCATCCTTGCGCCGCCCTTCGACCTCGCGCCCGATGCCGATGATCTTGCGCTCGCCCGTGGCGCGGTAATGGGCCAGGTAGCCATCATGGCGGTCGCGGTGCGCGGGCGGCATCAGCAGCGACACGTTGCGCCCCACGGCCTCCGCCTCGGCGTAACCGAACAAGGTCTGCGCGGCCGGATTGAGGCGCTCGATGGCGCCATGTTCATCGATGGTGATGATGGCGTCGGCCACCGAATTGAACACCGCGCGCATGCGCGCTTCACTTTCCTGCAAGGCCGCCTCGGCCTCTTTGCGGGCCGTGATGTCATGCACGATGGCCAGCACCAGCGGTGGTTCCGCGCTCAGCGGCGACAAGCTGACTTCGACCGGGAATTCGCGGCCGTCGCGGTGTACGCCGGACAGTTCGGTGCCCGCGCCCATGGCGCGCGGACGCGGTTGCGCGCTGAAGCCGCCGCGCAAGCCGGCGTGGTTGGCGCGCAGGCGGGCCGGCACCAGCGTTTCCACTGGCTGCCCCAGCAACGCACCCGGCTCATAGCCGAACAGCTTGCACAAGGCGGGATTGGCCAGCACGATGCGCCCGGCCTCATCGGCGATCAGCATGGCGTCACTGGCGGCAGCCAGCAGCCATTCCAGATTCCGGCCATCGACGACAAAATTATCCAACCGCACTCCCCTTCGCTCCGCTATATCACCAGACCAGCCAGCCGAACCGGCCCGGCATGGCGCACCCTATTTTCGCGCAGAATAGCACGGGAAGCGCGCTGCCGTTAAGCCTTCGTGCCCTAGCAGGAGTTGAAACCGCCCAATTTGATTTAGGTCAATTTTTTTTGCCGGTAATTACACTAGACTGCACGATTAATGCAAAGGCGCAACATGCGAAGCAGACATCAATTCATTGTTACCGCCACAGCAGCCTATGCCGCCGCCGCCACCACCTGGGTGCTGGTCTCGGACGCGTTGCTGCCGGCGGTGTCCGATCCGGCCACCGCCATGGCGCTGGGCACCATCAAAGGCCTGTTTTTCGTGGCCGCCAGCGCCACCGGCCTGTATTTCGCGCTGCACGCCGTGCCGCACCAGCACGATATGTGGAGCCTGCTGGGCGTGTCGCGTCACATCAAGGTCCGCAAGGAAGCCGAACGTGCGCTGCGCATCACCCAGGAGCGCCTGCAGTCCGTGATCGACGCCACCAGCGACGGCTTGTGGGACTGGGACCTGGCGACCGGCGCCTGGTTCCAGACCGAGGGGGTGGCGCGCCTGAGCGGACTGGGTCACGCCGCGCCGCCATTACGGCGCTTCCTGCGCGCGCTGCACCGCGATGATGTTTCGGCCGTGTTGTCACAGTTGCGCAGCCACCGCGCCGGCCGCAAACTGGCGATCGCCATGACGTTCCGCTTTATCGCCGCCGACAGCGGCGCCGCAACCTGGGTGCGGGTGTCCGGCCGGGTGGTCAGCCGCGCCGCCGATGGCGCCGCGCTGCGCATGGTCGGGACCCTGTCCGACATTTCCGAATTGCGCGAACTGGAACAAATGCAGCGCAATGCCGATACCGTCTTTGCCGGCACCCACGAAGGCATCATGGTGGTCGATGCGAACTTGCGCATCGAGCGTGTCAATCCCGCCTTTGAACGCATCACCGGCTACCGTGCCGACGAAGTGGTGGGCGGCACGCCGTCACTGCTGGCATCGGGCCGCCATGGCAAGGCGTTTTACCGTGAACTGTGGACCGGGGTGCAGCGCGACGGTTTTTGGCGCGGCGAAATCTGGAACGCGCGCAAGAATGGCGAACTCTACCCCGAACTGCTGACGATTTCCGCCGTGCGCGATGGCCATGGCAAAGCCGAACATTACATCGGTGTGTTTTCCGACATCAGCCACATCAAGGCGCATGCGGCGGAACTGGACCGCGCCGCCAATTTCGACAACCTGACCGGCTTGCCGAACGGGCGCCTGCTGCGCGACCGCTTCGAACACGCGATCCAGCGCGCCAGCCGGACCGGCAAGCCGCTGACCGTCTGCATGCTGGATCTGGACGATTTCAAGGACGTCAATCAGTGCTATGGCAAGCAGGCCGGCGACCGCCTGCTGGTCAACGTGGCCAAGGCGCTGGGTGCGGTGGTGCGCGGCGACGATACGCTGGCCCGCACCGGCGGCGATGAATTTGTCTTGCTGATGTCGGATATCGGCACGCTGGAAGAATGCGCGCAGGCGCTGGAACGCATGATGGCGGCCGTCGGCCTGCCACTGCAACTGGGCGCCGAGACCATCCGCGTCAGCGCCAGCATCGGCGTATGCCGTTATCCGGACGACAACGGCGACGCCGACACCCTGCTGCGCCATGCCGAACAGGCGATGTACCAGGCCAAGCAAGAGGGTCGTGGCCGCTATCAGCTGTTCGACCCGGTCAGCGACCGCCAGGCGCAGGCCCACCGCCACGCGCTGCACCGCCTGCGCCAGGCCTTGGCACAGGATGAATTCCGCCTGCACTACCAGCCCAAGGTGGATTTGCGCAACGGCGCGCTGGTCGGCGTCGAGGCGCTGATCCGCTGGCAACACCCGGAACGCGGCTTGCTGCCGCCGGCGGAGTTCCTGCACCACATCACCGGCACCCCGCTGGAAACCGAGGTCGGCGACTGGGTGATCCGCACCGCGCTGGCCCAAAGCCGCGCGTGGCGCGCCCAGGGCCTGCAGTTGCAGGTCAGCGTCAATGTCGGCGCGGCGCAGTTGCTGGCGCCGGGCTTTTTTGACACCCTGCAAGCCGTGCTGGCAACCTATCCCGGCCTGGCGCCGGGCGCACTGGAACTGGAAGTGCTGGAGACCGCCGCGATCGAAGATGTGGCGCACGCGATGGCGGTGCTGCAACGCTGCCATGCGCTGGGCGTGCAGTTCGCCCTGGACGATTTCGGCACCGGCTATTCGTCGCTGACATACCTGCGCAAGCTGCCGGTCGACACCCTGAAGGTCGATCAGAGCTTTGTGCGCAACATGCTGTCCGATCCGGCCGATTACGGCATCGTCGAGGGCGTGCTGCGCATGGCGCATGCGCTGGACTTGCAGGTGGTGGCCGAAGGCGTGGAAACGTTGGAACATTGCGCGGCACTGGCCGCCATGGGATGTGAACTGGCGCAGGGCTATGGAATCGCCCGGCCGATGGCGCCGGATTTGCTGCCGGCGTGGGCGCAAGTGCGCCAGCCCGGCTGTTGCGGGCTAGTGCACTGATTGCGCAACGCCAGGCGCTAAGCCAGCGGTTCCTGGCAGACGCCCTCTGCCAGCGCGGCCAGGCGCGCGCCGTCGACAAAGGTCAGGCGGCGGCCGGTCAGGGTAATCCAGCCGGCTTTGCGGAAACGCGCCAGCAAACGGCACACGCATTCCATCGTCAGGCCGAGATAAGCGCCGATATCATCGCGCGACATGCGCAACTGGATTTGTGTCGACGGCGCGCCGCGCGCCGCATAGCGCGCCCGCAGGCCGACCAGGAACAGTGCCAAACGCTGTTCGGCGCGGGCATTGCCCATCAGGAACAAGGCTGCCTGCTGGCGCTGGATTTCGCGGCTCAACGCGCGGTGGAACTGGTCCATCAGCGATGGCGCCGCCACCAGCAATTCACGTAGCCCGTCAAAGGGAATTTCGCAGATTTCACAGGTATCGAGCGCCACCACGTCGCTGTCATGGCGGCCGTCGGCAATCGCATCGAGCCCCAGCAGTTCGCCCGCCATCGGGAATCCCGTGACCTGGCAATCACCGTGCGCGTGGCGCAGGGTTTTCAAGTGGCCGCTGCGGATGGCGAACAGTTTGACGAAAGCGTCACCCGCGCGATGCAGGTATTCACCCCGCATCAGCGTGCGGCGTCCGCCCGCGATGGCTTCCAGGTGCGCCATATCACACGGCCGCAAACCACCGGCCATGCACAGGCTGCCCATCGGACATTCGGAACAGCGGATCACCGCCGGGCCGGAAGGCGCAAGCGGCGTGACAGGATTAACTTGCATAACACCTCTTCAAGCGGCGCACGCCTCGGCGCTGGTGGCACTGTCCAGGCCCGGTTCGCGTCCGGTCGACAAGGCTTCCAGGCTATCGCGGTCATTGATACGGATATCGCGGTTATCGAGCTTGATCCAGCCCTGCTTGCGGAAACGGGCCAGCAGGCGGCTGACGCTCTCGATGGTCAGGCCCAGGTAGCCGCCGATGTCTTCGCGCGACATGCGCAGCTGGTAGCTGGCCGCCGAATAGCCGCGCGCCGAATAGCGCGCGCCCAGATTCAGCAGGAACAGCGCCATGCGCTGGTCGGCGCGCATGCTGCCACGGAACAGCATGATGGCCTGCTCGCGCTGGATTTCGCGGCCCAGCACGCGGTGGAACTGCTGCATCAGCGCCGGCGTCTGCATCGCCAGTTCCTGCAGGCGATTAAACGGGATTTCACATACTTCACTGTCTTCCAGCGCGGTGGCGCTGCAGTTGTGCAGACCGGAGCCGATCGCATCCATACCCAGCAAGTCGCCCGCCATGTGGAAGCCCGTCACCTGCTGCTCGCCATGGATATTGACTTGCGCGGTCTTGAAGTGCCCCAGGCGCACCGCGTACAGGCTGCCGAACGACGCGCCCATGCTGAACAATTGCTCATCGCGCGCCAGGCGGCGGCGGCGGGCAATGATCTGATCCAGACGCGCCACGTCGCTGTCGGCCAGGCCTTGCGGCAGGCAAAAACGGTTGAAACTGCACAGCGTGCAATTAACCTTGGCGGATTTGGCGGCCGCCGCGTTGGCGTTGGCGTTGGCAATGGGGATCACGGTCTGCATTTGTTGCTCCTTTGCGGCGTGCGTAGCACACCCTCGATGACCGACAGTATCGCGCCGCCAGCGCTGTGACGGTATCGGGCATTGCCATGACTTGGTGTAGGGGATCCGTGACAGGAACTTGCTATCATTGCAAAAGTTAAGTTGACATCCCTTGGATCCAGTTCATGGCACCCACAATAGCGCTTAGCAAGAGGCAGGTCATCAGAGCCATTTGACCGGGATCAAATCCCGGTCAAATTATCACCCCAGGGCCAGTTTGATGCCCAACCCGGCCAGCGCGCACACGGCAATCACGTGGATCACATTGCGCTTGTAGCGCAGCAGCGCCACGGCGGCACCGGCCGCGATGACGGCCGACGCGGCATCGACAGGGCCGGTCAACCCTGCCGGCCACAGCACGTGATAGCCAAAGAACAGGGCCAGGTTCAGGATCACCCCCACCACGGCGGCGGTGATCGCCGTCAATGGCGCGGTGAATTGCAGCGCGCCATGGGTCGATTCCACCAGCGGGCCGCCGGCCAGGATGAACAGGAAGGACGGCAGGAACGTAAACCAGGTCACCAGTGCGGCGGCGGTCGCCCCCGCCAGGAATGGCGCGTCCGGGCCAAACACGGCCTTGACATAGGCGCCGACGAAGGCCACGAACGCCACCACCATGATCAAAGGCCCCGGTGTGGTTTCGCCCAGCGCCAGTCCGTCGATCATCTGGCGCGGCGTCAGCCAGCCATGGTGTACCACCGCCCCCTGGTAGACATACGGCAGCACGGCATAGGCGCCGCCAAAGGTCAGCAGCGCCGCCTTGGTGAAAAACCAGCTCATCTGGGTCAGCGTATGGTCCCAGCCCAGCCAGGCCGTCAGCGCGCCCATCGGCAAGGCCCACAAGGCGGCGCCGGACACGATCACCAGCGCCAGCGTGCGCCAGCGGAAGCGCGCGTGCGGTGGCGGCGGCGTGTTGTCATCGATCAGCGCCGCGCCATACGTGGTCGCGGCGGCGCCGTGGCCGCCGCCAACGGCAAACGTGGCCGGCGCCATGCGCCCGCCAACATACCCCGTCAGCGCGGCGGCCAGGACGATCAGCGGAAATGGCACATTAAACGCGAAGATCGCCACGAACGAGGCGGCGGCAATCGCCCACAGCGCCGGGTTCGTCAGCGCGCGCGAACCGATGCGGTGCGCGGCCTGCACCACGATGGCGGTGACGGCCGGCTTGATGCCGTAAAACAGCCCGGCCACCACGGACAGGTCGCCAAACGCGATATACACCCATGACAAGGCGATCAGGATCAGCAGCGAGGGCAACACGAACAAGGCGCCGGCCACGACGCCGCCAGGGCTGCGGTGCATCAGCCAGCCGATATAGGTGGCCAGCTGCTGCGCTTCCGGACCCGGCAACACCATGCAGTAATTGAGTGCGTGCAGGAAGCGCCGCTCGGAAATCCAGCGGCGGTTTTCCACCAGTTCCTGGTGCATGATGGCGATTTGCCCGGCCGGGCCACCAAAACTGATGAATCCCAGCTTCAGCCAAAAACGGAACGCTTGCCAGAAGCCGACCGGCGCGGGGGGGACAAGGGAAGGCCGCATCGGGTCCATGGTGATGTCAGTTGGGGCAAACGTCGCATTGTACGAAGCGGGCCGACTGCTTTAAAGAATTAATTTAAACAAGCTTAGGCGTTCTTTAAATATTGCGGAAATTCAATAAATAACCCAATGAATAGTCAACGGCATAAGCTTTCAGAAACCACATTATTGATGGCCTTGAATCTATTCTCCCGAGCAATGTACAACTATCGCCACAAAATGCTGAAAAAGCGCAGTTGCAGCAAAAAAGAACGGCACACGATTGAATCAAGCCTTTTCGGCGCACGCGAGAACGCTTAGGATGGAGGACTGCCCTTCATTACCTGGTAAATAGCTATGCAGCAACAAGAACATTTTCATATCTATGTCCGCACCATGACTGGCGAGCGGCTGGCCTGGACGGAAACCACGACGTCGGATTTGGCGATGGCGGACGAAGCGTATTTAAACCTGATGACACAACCGGATTTCGAAGGCAGCGATTTTGTCCTGGTGGCCGCGTTCGATGAACGGGTCTTTTGCGTCTACGACTTTTCTGGCGAACAATCCCAGACCGGCTGGAGTACCGACTGGCTGCGCAACCGCCCTTTGCACTAACAGTCAAGGGCCGGCGTGACGCCGGCCCTTGTTACGTCCGGCCCTTGTTACCGACGCCCGTTTCCGCCGGTTTCACGACCAGGGCTGGAATTCCACGCCATTGCGCATGACCCCCACCAAGTTCGCATAGTTTTCCTGGCTCTCGCTGAAATTGGCCAGCACATTGGCCAGGGAATCGCGATGGCCGTTGAGGACATCGACCCAGTAGTCAAAACCGGCCTGTTCCGGGGCGCGGTGCAGCACATTCCAGTACAGGTTGCTGACGATGCTGGCGTTGCTCGCGTTGGCGCCATAGCGCGCCGTAAACTCGGTGGAATTGACAAACGCTTGCGACACGTCGGTGAGGCTGGTGCCACGGTCGAGCTGGGCGATCCAGTAGCCGAGCCCGGACTGGTCCGGCGTGCGGTTGAAGGCGGCCTGGTACAGCCGGTACGCCTGACCGCCGGCGCCATCGATATCGAGCGCCAGGTCGACGTCGCCGAAATCGAGCCGCTCCACATTGACCAGCAAATCACTGCCCTCGGCGCCGACCTTGTCCGTCACCCGGAAGCCGTCGCCATCCCTGGCCACCGTGTAGTCGCTGCGGTTGCCCAGATAGTAGGCCGCATCCGTGCCCCAGCCGCCATCGAGGAAGTCGTTGCCCCTGCCGCCATACAGCGAATCGTTGCCGCTCATGCCATACATGTCGTCATCGCCCACGGTGCCGTCGAGCTGCTCGCCGCGCGGCGTGCCGCCGGTGACCAAGACCTTGCTGCTGCCCAGGTCTTCCAGGATGCCCAACGTGACTTTCTGTTCACCACCGCGGCTGCCCTGCACCCACGATGCATCGACGTAATAGGTGCCGGTATAGGGCGCGACAAAGCTGACGTGGTCGCTGCCAAGCACGCCGCCGCCGTCATCCTCGGCAATCGCCTTGCCGGCATCATCGAATACCAGCAACAGCCTCGGGTCAATATAACTGCCGGCCGTAATCGAATACACGGCGCCAGCCTGGCCCTGCCAGCTGAACACGGCATGGCTGGCGGCGCCCGCATAATCGGCCTGGTACAGCGCCGCATAATCAAACACCGACGTGGCGCCATTGCCGGGAGAGTAGACCGACAGTGGCAGGCGCGGCGCGGTAGTCATTTCAAAATTGGTCAAACCCGCATACTGGGTCAGGGTGCTGTAACTCACGGCGTGCCTCCGAAAAGATCAAAGTGATGATTGATCTTAATCAGCACGCTTGCCATCCATGGCAGGAATTACATTTTGTTTCCACGGTTACATCGCCATCAAGCGCGTACCGCATCCAGCCGCCAGCCACCGGGCTCGGCATGGCCGGGTACAATGACGCCCTTCTCGACTGCCACCTTGCGCAACGCCACCATGCCCGCCATCACCGACTTCCACGCCATGACGACGCCCGCCGCCTATGACCATCCCCGCCCCGACCGCTTGGTATCGGGCAACCCGCAGCGCACCACGTGGAACCATTTCACCAATGCCAGCGGCGAAGTCGATGCCGGCGTCTGGGCCTGCGAGGTGGGCAGCTGGCGCATTGCCTTTCCGGACAACAAAGATGAATTCTTTTTCGTCACGGAAGGCCGCTGCCGCCTGATTGATGAACAGGGGGACGCGGTCGATGCCGGCCCCGGCCAGGCACTGGTGATACCGGCCGGTTTCCAAGGGGTGTTCGAGGTGCTGGAACCAGTGAAAAAACACTATGTCATCGTGCAGCGCAAAGGGTGACGGAAACTACACTATGGACCTTTGAATTTTAATTAAAACTTTCTATGGCTGCTTATTTAATGGCCCCGCAGCAATGGTCGTCTTGTGAGATTGACAGGTACTGAAACCAACCAAAACCTCCACAGGAGCTATTAACATGCTGAGTCTGCATACCAACGGTGCCACGCTGGCTGCGCAAAATTCGATTGGCCGCACCAACAGCAGTCTGTCCAAATCGATGACACGACTCGGTACGGGTTTCCGTGTAAATTCCGCGATGGACGACGCCGCCGGGCTGCAAATCGCGACGCGCTTGCGGGCCCAGACCAGCGGCATGCAGACCGCCATGCGCAACACCCAGAATTCGATTTCCATGATCCAGACCGCCGACGGCGCGCTCGACGAAACCACGTCGATCCTGATCCGCATGAAAGACCTGGCCACCCAGGCGGCGGACGGCTCCGCCACCGATACCGACCGCAGCGCCATGCAATCGGAATACGATGCGTTGACGGATGAGTTGACCAACATCGTCAGCAACACCTCGTTTGGCGGCACCACCCTGTTGTCCAGCAGAAGCGACAGTAAATTCCAGGTCGCAATCAACTTCCAGATCGGCTCGGCCAAGACTGAAGTCATGACCCAGGACTTGTCGACCCAACTGACCACCATGCATACCGACTTGCTGGCCACCAACAGCGGCCACGTGTTTAGCGCGGACGGCACGGTCGGTACCGGCACCGGCACGGCGATCACCACCGCCGCCGCCGCCAATGACGCGATCACGCTGCTCGACACCGGCATCCAGTCGGTGTCGAGCGTGCGTTCCTCGCTGGGCGCCGCCGCCAATCGACTCGATCACGTCTACCAAAACTTGTCGAACATGGTGACCAACACCAAGAACGCGTCCGGCCGCATCATGGACGTCGATTTCGCCGAAGAAAGCGCATCCATGATGTCGAACCAGATGCTGCTGCAAGCCGGCACGGCCATGCTCAAACAGAGCAACAGCCAGTCGTCGCTGGTGCTGTCGCTGCTGCAATAAACGATTTTCCCTGCTTCAAAAACGGGCGCAGCGATGCGCCCGTTTCATTTTGTGGCGGGATGCCTGCACGGCATGCAAAAGTCCACCACACAATTTACAAACGTGCCATTCTCATGACTGTGGCGCATCAATCAATTCCGTGGCGCATATTGCGGTTTACCACAATTGCGCCGCACGCCCGTGCTTGATAGAAGTGTCCGTGCGTGGTCCATCAGCGCGCCACGTATTTCATAACATGAATAGAGGCAGACACCCCATGATGAAAATCACTTATTTGCGTACCGCCGGCATATTGGCACTGCTGGGCAGCAGCATGGTCCAGGCCCAGGACTATCCAACCAAGACCATTACCATGGTGGTGCCCTTCGCGGCCGGTGGCCCGACCGACACCGTGGCGCGCCTGGTCGCGCAAGCCATGGGGACCAAACTCAAGCAAACCATCATCGTGGAAAATGTCGGCGGCGCCGGCGGCACCATCGGTGCGGGCCGCGTGGCCAAGTCGGCGCCGGACGGCTACACGCTGCTGCTGCACCACATCGGCCACTCGACCGCGCCGGCGCTGTACCGCAAGCTGACCTACAACGCGCTCGACAGCTTCGAGCCGGTCGGTCTGGTGACCGACGTGCCGATGACCCTGGTGGCCCGCAAGGACTTCCCGGCCAAGGATTTCAAAGAATTCCTGGCCTATGTGAAAGCCAACAAGAGCAAGGTCACGTACGCCAACGCCGGCATCGGCTCCGCCTCGCACCTGTGCGGCATGCTGTTCATGACGGCGATTGAAACCGACCTCACCACCGTGCCGTATAAAGGCACCGGTCCGGCCATGAATGACTTATTGGGCGGCCAGGTCGACTTCATGTGCGACCAGACCACCAATACCACGAGCCAGATCAAGGGCGGCAAGATCAAGGCCTACGGTGTGACCACCAAGACCCGCCTGGCCAACATGCCGGACCTGCCGACGCTCAACGAAGCGGGCTTGCCGCAATTCGAAGTGGCGGTCTGGCATGGCCTGTATGCGCCGAAGGGCACGCCGAAGCCCATCGTCGACGCGCTGTCCGGCGCGCTGCAAGTGGCCCTGAAAGATCCGGCCGTCAAGCAACGCTTTGCCGACCTCGGCACCGAACCGGTGGCCGAAGCACGCGCCAAACCGGAGGCGCTGCGGGCCCACCTGAAGTCAGAAATCGACCGCTGGAGTCCGATTATCGCCAAGGCCGGCGCGTACGCCGATTAAGTCTGTTGTGCCAGCAAGCGGCGGCGGGCGTCACTGTCGAGCCCTGCCGCCGCACAACGGCACATAACGGCGCATAACGAGGCATAAAGACCAATGCACTACGTCCGATAATAAATAAGCAGGGAGACCGTATCGTGCCGACCTTCATCCGCCATCCCAAAGATTTCTGGGCAGGCATTATCTTCATATTCTTTGGCCTGGCCGCCGTCATCATCGGCCAGGATTATCAAATGGGAACCGCCGGCCGCATGGGCCCGGCCTATTTCCCCACCATCCTCGGCGGTATGCTGGCATTGATCGGCGTGGCCTGCGTGGTGCGCGCCATGATGCGCCCGGGCGACGCCATCGGCGCCTTCCACCTGAAAAACCTGTTGATCATCTTGCTGGCCGTGGCGCTGTTCGGGGTCTTGATGCGCGGCGCCGGCCTGGCGCCCGCCATTGTCGTGCTGGTTATGCTGAGCGCCTGGGCCAGTCCGCAGTTCAAGCTGCTGCCCAGCGTGCTGATCGCCGTCGGACTGGCCACCTTCAGCGCGCTGCTGTTCGTCAAACTGCTGGGCTTGCCGATGCCGGTGTTTGGCCCATGGCTGGGAGGCTGACATGGAGATTTTTGCCAACCTCGGACTCGGACTGGAAACGGCCTTTACGCTGACCAATCTGCTGTATTGCCTGATCGGCGTGTTTGTCGGCACCGCCGTCGGTGTGCTACCCGGCCTTGGCCCGGTCGCCACCATCGCCATGCTGCTGCCGGCCACCTTTGGCTTGCCGCCGATTTCCGCCCTGATCATGTTGTCCGGGATTTACTATGGCGCCCAGTACGGCGGCTCGACCACCGCGATCCTGGTCAACCTGCCGGGCGAGTCGTCGTCAGTGGTGACCGCCATCGATGGCTACCAGATGGCGCGCCAGGGCCACGCCGGCAAAGCGCTGGCGACCGCCGCGCTGGGCTCGTTCTTCGCCGGTACGGTGGCAACGGTATTGCTGGCGCTGTTCGCCCCGCCGCTGGCGGAGCTGGCGCTGAAATTCGGCCCGGCCGAATATTTTTCGCTGATGGTGCTGGGCCTGGTGGCATCGGTGGTGCTGGCCAGCGGCTCGTTGCTGAAAGCGATCGGCATGGTGATCCTGGGTTTGCTGCTGGGCCTGGTCGGCACCGACGTCAATTCCGGCGCGGCCCGCTTCACCTTCGACCTGCCGCAACTGGCCGACGGCATCAACTTCGTCATCGTCGCCATGGGCATGTTCGGCATCGGAGAAATCATCCGCAACCTGGAACACGATGAATCGCGCACGCTGATCATGAAAAAAGTGTCGGGACTGATGCTGACCAAGGACGATTTCAAGCGCATCATCGCGCCGGTCCTGCGCGGTACGGTACTCGGCTCCGCGCTGGGCATCCTGCCGGGCGGCGGCGCCATGCTGGCCTCGTTTGCCGCCTATTCGATTGAAAAGAAAGTGTCGAAGAATGCCGCGCAATTCGGCAAGGGCGCGATCGAAGGCGTGGCGGCGCCGGAGTCGGCCAACAACGCGGGTGCCCAAACCTCGTTCATCCCGATGCTGACCCTGGGTATCCCGTCGAACCCGGTGATGGCGCTGATGATCGGCGCCATGATCATCCAGGGCATCCAGCCGGGGCCGGCCGTCATGACGGAACAGCCGGCGCTGTTCTGGGGCCTGATCGTGTCGATGTGGATCGGCAACCTGTTCCTGGTGATCCTGAACCTGCCGATGATCGGCCTGTGGGTGCGCATGATCATGGTGCCCTACCACTTGCTGTATCCGGGCATCCTGATGTTCTGCGCAATCGGTGTGTTCAGCCTGAACAACGCCGAGTTCGACGTGTGGCTGATGGCGCTGTTCGGTCTGTTCGGCTATGTCTGCGCGAAACTGGAACTGGAACCGGCGCCCATGCTGCTGGGTTTCATTATCGGGCCGATGATGGAAGAATATCTGCGCCGCGCGCTGTTGCTGTCGCACAGCGACCCGACCGTGTTCATCACGCGCCCGATCAGCGCCACCATGCTGGTGATGGCGGCTGTGGCGCTGGCGGTGGTGATGCTGCCGTCATTGCGCAAGAAGCGGGAAGAAGCGTTTCACGAAGACGATTGAGAAGGACCGGGGCGGCGACAGCTGCCCCGGGTCTGCTGACTTTGACGCGGAGATAGAAAATATCATTCTCCCTTTTACAAATTCATTTCGTACGCTATAATGCTTCCACTCAACGGGAGGCTAGCTCAGGGGTAGAGCACTGCATTCACACTGCAGGGGTCACAAGTTCGAAACTTGTGCTTCCCACCA
>JAIENA010000137.1 GCA_019751755.1 Burkholderiaceae bacterium
TGGCCGGATGCGCCTTCCGACTGCGCGATCTCGTTTTCATGGTGCGGGAATTGCAGGTCCGCGCCGCCGCCGTGGATGTCGAACTGCTCGCCCAACAAGGCGCACGACATGGCCGAGCACTCGATATGCCAGCCCGGGCGGCCACGGCCCCACTTCGACTCCCACTTGACTTCCTCTGGTTCGGATTCCTTGGCGGCTTTCCACAGCACGAAGTCGAGCGGATCGCGCTTGCCGGTGTTGACATCGACCCGTTCGCCGGCACGCAAGTCGTCCAGCGACTTGCCGGACAGTTTGCCGTAGCCGTCGAAATTGCGCACGGCGTAATTGACGTCGCCGTCCTCGCCCTGGTAAGCGAGGCCCTTGGCTTCCAGCTTTTCAATAATGCCCAGCATCTGCGGCACATAGTCGGTGGCGCGCGGCACCAGCGTCGGCGGCAGGATGCCCAGCGCCGACGTGTCCTCATCCATGTATTGGGTGAAGCGGCTGGTCAATTGGCCGATGGTTTCGCCGTTTTCCACGGCGCGTTTGATGATCTTGTCGTCGATGTCCGTGATGTTGCGCGCATAAGTGACGTCGTAGCCGGAGGCTTTCAGCCAGCGGTACACCACGTCGAACGCCATCATCATGCGGCCGTGGCCGATATGGCAGTAGTCATAGATGGTCATGCCGCACACATACATGCGGACTTTGCCTGCTTCCATCGGGACGAATGTTTGCTTCTCGCGCGCCAGCGTGTTGTAAATCTTCAAATTGCTCATCGGACTCTTGTAATTCTCAGGGCCTGCCCCGTTCTGATCGGCAATACAAAAGCGGGCGCCAGGCACATATTTGTGCCGCACCTGCCGATCACGACCGTCGGGGACTGACAGACCTCAATGGGTGTTTGCTAGAATGGTACGTCGCATCAAGTATAGCACTGTTAATTTTAAGGAAGCCATATGCAAGAGACACGCAGACTGTGGATTAAATCGTTGGGACTGATCGCCGGGGCCGCCTTATCCGGTTCCGCCCTCGCGGCAGACGCTACCATGCCGCAAGTATCGCTGAAGACCACGGAAGGGGAAATCGTCCTGGAACTGAACCAGGAGAAAGCGCCAAAGTCGGTCGCCAACTTCCTGCAATATGTGAAATCGGGCCACTATAACGGCACCATTTTCCACCGTGTCATCGATGGCTTCATGATCCAGACCGGCGGCTACACGGCCGACCTGAAAGGCAAGCCGACCCGTCCGCCGATTCCGATTGAATCGAACAATGGCTTGAAAAATGACACCTACAGTGTCGCGATGGCGCGCATGGGCAACCCGAATTCCGCCACCGCACAATTTTTCATCAACGTTGTCGATAATATTGGTCTCGATTATCCAGGCCAGGACGGCTATGGCTATGCAGTGTTTGGCCGGGTCATCAAAGGTTATGAAGTCGTCAACAAAATTAAGGGCGTGCTGGTGGACGACAAGGGGATTTTCCAGAATATCCCGGTGAAACCGATCACGATTACCAAGGCCACGCTCCTGAAAAAACCGATCGAACCGGTACCGCCGCCGAACGCGACGCCGACGGGCGGCATGCCGGCGCAGTAAAATAGCGCATTGGCCGCGCCTGCTGTATAGTCGCGGCGCATAAAAATTACTTCACCGAACGAGGAATTACCATGACCAAAATCGTCATCAACACCAACCTGGGCAAAATCACCGCTGAACTGGATGCGGAAAAAGCGCCGAAAACCGTGGCCAACTTCCTGGCGTACATGAACGCCGGCCACTACAACAACACCATCTTCCACCGCGTGATCGACGGTTTCATGATCCAGGGCGGCGGCTTTGAGCCAGGCATGAAGCAAAAGCCAGCCGATACCACGGTCGAAAACGAAGCGAAAAACGGCCTGAAAAACGAGCCATACACGCTGGCCATGGCCCGCACCTCGGCGCCGCACTCGGCGTCCGCCCAGTTCTTCGTCAATGTGAAGAACAACAGCTTCCTGGACTACCCAGGCCAGGACGGCTGGGGCTACGCGGTATTCGGTAAAGTCACCGAAGGCACCGACGTCGTCGACGCCATCAAGAAAGTCAAAACCACCCGCTCCGGCATGTTTGCCGACGTGCCGGCGGAAGACGTGATCATCACCAGCATCGAAGCCGCGTAATTCGCCGCATCAGCTCATCATGGCGGGCCGTGCCCGCCATTTTTCTTTGACGGCCATGCCTGCTCCCCTCGCCCTGTTCATCTCCGATCTGCATTTGCAGCCCGCGCAGCCCGCGATCACCGCCGCGTTCCATCAATTCATGGCACAGCAGGCGCCCCATGTGCGGCAGTTGTATTTGTTGGGCGATATTTTTGAATACTGGGCCGGCGACGACGACCTGCACGACGCGTATCACCAGGACATCATCGGCGCGATCCGCGCCATCAGCGACGCCGGCATTGCCGTCTACTGGATTGCCGGCAACCGCGACTTCCTGGCCGGCGAGGCGTTTGCCGCCGCGGCGGGCCTGACCTTGTTGCCGGAAACCTGGGTGGCGGAGATCGGCGGCCAGCGCATCGCGCTGCTGCACGGCGATGCGCAATGCACGGACGACGTCAAATACATGGCGTTCCGCGCCCAGGTGCGGCAACCCGCGTGGCAACAGCAGTTTCTCACCATGCCGCTGGCGCAGCGCAAGGCCATCATCGCCGGCCTGCGTGAAAACAGCCAGAAAGAACACACCACCAAATCGTATGACGTGATGGACGTGACGCCGCAGGCGATTGCCGCCGTGTTCGAACAGACCGGCACCACCGTCATGATCCACGGCCACACCCACCGCCCCGCCCTGCACCAAGTCAGTGGCACGCGCCGCTATGTGCTGCCGGACTGGGAGCCGCAGGCGCAGCCCCCCCGCGGCGGCTGGATTGCGGTGCACGCCGATGGCGCGATCGTGCGCCACGCGCTGGATGGCGCCGTCATCGCTTAACGGGCCTGCTGATGGATCGCGTCGCCAGTCGCATCGCCGTGTTTGCCGTGCTGCCGTTGCTGGCGATGCCGGCCTGCGCCGGTGACACCACGGCATCGGCCCCCATTACCGTGTCCTGGCGGGAAAAGCCGCCGTACTATTACACGGAAGATGGCGTCGACAAAGGATTTATGCTGGCGTACGGCAAAGAGGTGTTTGCCGCCGCCGGCATCGATGCGCGCTTTGTGCGTGAACCGCAAAAACGCATTTGGACCAATTTCGACCAGCGCAAACCGAATTACTGCTCGCTGGCGTGGTACCGCTTGCCGGAGCGCGAAGCGATCGCGCAATTCTCGATACCGGTCTACACCGATCCGCCCCATACGGTGCTGGCGTCACCCGCTGCCGCCGCCAAGGTGCAGGCCCATGCGTCATTGGCGGCGCTGCTGGCCGACCCGGAACTGACGCTGGGCCTGGTCGATGGCGTGTCGTATGGCGCGGACCTGGACGAACGCATCGCCAAGGCCGGCAACCAGGTCATGCGCCGCACGGTGAGCACCACCAACATGATCCAGATGCTGGCGGCCAACCGTTTTCATTACATGCTGGCCGACCGCAATGACTGGGGCCACATGCGCACCCATTACAAGGAAATGGGCGCCGTCCTCCAGCATGACGTGCCGGACATGCCCGGCGGCCTGAAGCGCTACTTCCTGTGCAGCCGGGCCGTGCCGCCATCGGTCATCGAGCGCCTGAACCAGGCCATCCGCACATTGCCGAAACCGGCCCCGCCATAAACACAGGTGCGCTCAGATGGCCGGTTCCACCACCAGCACCAGCGCGCTCGACGTGGTGCGGATCGCCACCGGCACGAACTGGATGCCGGCAAAACGCAGGTCTTCCGGCTTATAACTGTAGACCGGCACGTCACGGATCAGTTTATCGGCCACGATATTGGCGGCGCCGGCAATTTGCCGCTGCTGCGATTCGCCAATGCCATCGACGGCAAAGCGGTCCACCTGCGCATCGGACAGGAACACGGCATGGCGCACATTATCCACCACCAGGCGACCGGAGATGGCCAGGCTGCCGCGCCACGACTGGCGCACCAGGATCGGCGATACCGTCAGTTCGGCCGACAGCGCAACGCGGTCGTTTTCGCGCAAGGTCTTGATCTGCGGATTGGCCAGTTGGATATCGAACACGCTCAACGCCCGCTGCCGCACGGGGAAATGCTTGCCCAAGCCGGCCTGCAGCTTTTCCAGCGGAATTTCGACCTGGCGCGGACCGGACAGGCCGGCGCAGGACACCAGCAAGGGGGCGACGGCAGGGATCGCAGCAAGTTTCAACAGGTTCGCGCACAGGTCGCGGCGGGTCTTACGATTCGAAGCAGTCATCAGTACAATCCGGACAGGCAAGCATTATGGGCCGTACAGTGTAGGCGAGGATAGGGAGAGGAAACAAGATGGCGGCGGCATACATCGGCTGTGCGGGCTGGTCGATACCGAAGACGGCCGCCATGGCGTTCCCGATCGGCGGCACGCACCTGGAACGTTACGCCGCCGTGTTCAACGCGGCGGAAATCAATTCCTCGTTTTACCGCCCCCATCACAGCAGCACCTATGCGCGCTGGGCCGCCAGCGTGCCGGACGGCTTCCGCTTTTCCGTCAAGGCGCCCCGCACCATGTCGCACGTCCACCACTTGCAGGATGGCGCGGCGCCGATGGCGCGCTTTGCCGAGGAAGTGGCGGGATTGGGCGGCAAGCTCGGTTGCGTGCTGCTGCAATTGCCGCCATCACTGATGTTCGACGCGGTCGCGGCTGCCTCCTTTTTTGCGCTGGCGCGGCGCCATTTCAACGCCACCATGGTGGCCTGCGAGGGCCGCCATCCAACCTGGTTTTCCGACACCGCCACCGGCGTGCTGCGGGAACACGGCATCACGCGCGTGATCGCCGATCCGCCGGCCGGCCAGCCGGACGCCCACGTGGCCACCACCAAAAGCACCTATCTGCGACTGCATGGCGCGCCCCGGGTGTATTACTCGCCGTATGGCCCGGAAGATATCGACTGGGCCGCGCGCATCCTGGCCGGACGCCTGAAAGCCGGCCACGACGCCTGGTGCATCTTCGACAATACGGCGGAAGGCCATGCGATGCCGAACGCCGTGACACTATTACAACGGCTGCAACGGCTGGACAGCCTGGCGGTGCGGCGCCGATAAACCCGCCGGCCGGGCTGCGCATCACGCCCCCACCCAATCAGCCCCCGTCATCAGGCCGGCACAAAAACCGGTTGACCGCGTTTGATTTAGTGTTATAGTTCACTACAACACCACTTCATCACATCACCAGTGGAGGACACATGTATGTGGAATGACAATACGCCGATTTATCGGCAACTTAAGGAGCGGGTCATCGGCATGATGCTCGACGGTTTATTGAAACCCGGCGACGCCCTGCCTTCGGTCCGTCAGATCGCAGCTGATTTTCAATTGAATCCCATCACCGTATCGAAGGCGTACCAGGAACTGGTCGACGATGCGCTGGTGGAAAAACGAAGGGGATTGGGTATGTACGTAACGGAAGGAGCACCGGAAAAACTGTTGGCGAGCGAACGCGACCGATTCCTCAGCGAGGAGTGGCCAGCCATGCTCGAACGCATCCGCCGCCTGGGCCTGAACCTGGAGCAATTGCTGCGCAGCGGCGTGGCCGGCACCGACCAGCAGCCGGGAGCGCCGGCATGAGCGCCCTGATCACCGCCCGCAACCTGAGCAAGCGCTATGGCAAGCATGTCGCGCTCGACCAGGCCAGTTTCGAGGTGCAGCCGGGCCGCATCGTCGGCCTGATCGGCCCCAATGGCTCGGGCAAGACCACGACCCTGAAAGCCATGCTGGGCCTGACGCGCTTCGACGGCGAATTATCGGTGCTGGGCCTGGACCCGCGCACCCACCGCGATGAATTGATGCGCGACGTCTGTTTTATCGCCGACGTGGCGATCCTGCCGCGCTGGATCAAAGTCAAGGATGCGGTGGACTTCGTTGAAGGCGTGCATCCGCGCTTCAACCGCGCCAAGGCCGAGCGCTACCTGGCCAACACCAAGCTCGAGCCGCAGATGAAGGTCAAGTCCATGTCCAAGGGCATGGTGGTGCAACTGCACCTGGCGCTGGTGATGGCGATCGACGCCAAGCTGCTGGTGCTGGACGAGCCGACGCTGGGCCTGGACATCCTGTACCGCAAGCAGTTTTACCAGCACCTGCTGGAAGATTACTTCGATGAAAACCGCACCATCATCATCACCACGCACCAGATCGAAGAAGTGGAAAACCTGCTGACGGACTTGCTGTTCATCCGCGACGGCAAGATCACGCTGGCGGCGTCGATGGAGGAAATCGGCGACCGCTACACGGAAGTCATGGTCGAACCACAGTTCATCCATGCCGCCAATGCGCTGGCGCCACTGACCCAGCGCAGCGTGTTCGGCAAGGCCGTGATGCTGTTTGACGGCGCCTCGCGCACCCAGCTGGAAAAATTCGGCGAAATCCGCACACCCAGCGTGGCGGACTTGTTTGTCGCAACGATGAAGGGAACGTACGAATGAAATCGAACCTGACCACCATGCAGTGGCTGCTGCGCCGCGAAGTATGGGAAAACAAAGGGATGGTGATGTGGGCGCCGGCGGTGGTGGCGCTGATCATCCTGACGCTGGTGCTGGGCGGACTGCTGCTGGGGCACAACCTGACCTTGAACATGGACGGCCAGGCCGTGCATGTGAAACAGCAACTGATCGAGCGCTTGCTGCAACCGGGCGCCAAGCAGGAATTTGCCCGGGCGGCCTCGGAAATGTATGTCGCCATCGGCATGCCGCTGTACCTGGAGCTGGGCATATTGGTGTTCTTTTACTGCCTGGGCGCGCTGCATGACGACCGCCGCGACCGCAGCCTGCTGTTCTGGAAATCGCTGCCGGTGTCGGACCAGATGACGGTGCTGTCGAAAGTCGCGCTGGCGCTGCTGGTGACGCCGGTCATCACGATGGTGGCGGCGACGGCCCTGTCACTGGCGGTGATCCTGCTGCTCTGCACGGCGGCCGCGTTCCAGGGGGTGCACCTGTTCGGCACCTTGCTCAGCACCGCCGAGTTTTACCTGGCGCCGCTGCGCATGTTCGGCCTGCTGCCGGTGTACATGCTGTGGGCCTTGCCGACCGTCGGCTGGCTGCTGCTGGTGTCGAGCTGGGCCCGTTCCAAGGTGTTGCTGTGGGCGGTCGGCGTGCCGCTGGGCGCCGGCGTGCTGGTGGCGTGGACCAGCAAGATCTTTGCGCTGGACTGGAACATCGGCTGGTTCATGCAACACGTGGTGGCCCGCCTGCTGACCGGCGTGGCACCCGGCTCGTGGTTCATGTACATGCCGCCGGCCTCGCTGGCAGGCAAAGAGGATGGCCGCTTGGGCGCTGCGGAATTGCTGCTCGATTCGTGGGCCACGCTGTCGTCGCCGGTGGTGTGGGCCGGTGCGCTGGCCGGCATGGCGATGATTGCCGGCGCCATGTGGATGCGGCGCTGGCGCGAAGAAGGGTAAACAAAGGGTCAGTAAAGGGTCAGCAGCGCGTCGCCCTACTTGTCCTTCAGCATTTGGCGGTACTGGGTGGGCGTCACGCCCACCGTGGCGCGGAACTGGCGGGTGAAGGCGCTGTGATCACTGTAGCCGCAGGCCAGCGCAATCTCCGCCACGCTGGCGGCGCCGCCCAGCAGGCGTGACGCCGCCTCCAGCCGGGTCTTGATAATGACCTGGCGCGGCGTCAGCTGGTAAATCCGCAGGAAATAACGCTCCAACTGGGCCACCGACATATGGGCAATCGCCGCCAGATCCGGCAGCAACAGGGGCTGGTCATACTGTTCCAGGATCTTGCGCACGGCGGCGGCCACCTTGTGGTACGCCGAATTCTTGCTGTCCTCCATCGCCAGGTCGCGGGAAATCCCGGCCAGGCCGATAATCCGGCCGCCCGCATCGCGCAGCGGCGTCTTGCGGGTCAGGCACCAGCCCGGATCGCGGTTCGGATACAGGTGCAATTCCAGCTGGTCGTCCAGCTCGCCCTTGCCCGCCAACACCGCCATATCCTGCGCCAGGTAATTCTGGCCGTAAGGATGGGCAAACACTTCCGCCGAAGTCTTCCCCAGCAATGCTTGCTTGGTTTTCACGCCGCAGCGCTTCACCAGGGTGCGGTTGACCACCACATAGCGTCCGTGCGCATCCTTGACGAAAAAAACCACATCCGGCAGCGCATCAAACAAGTGTTCCGAAAAGAACACATCCGAAATCCGTGATTTATCAAAAGTATCCATCGCTGGATTCTCGCACATAGTATGGGGCGAAAATCCAATTGTGCAGATATCGTCATTTGACGTGCGCAGGGAAGGCAAGACGGATGCCAGCGTCCAGCCTACAATCTTCACCATCATGCAAACCATCTCCATCATTGACTCCCACACCGGCGGTGAACCGACCCGCCTGGTGACCGAAGGCGGCCCGGACCTGGGCCATGGCCCCCTGGCCGTCCGCCTGGAACGGCTGCGCCGCGACCACGACCATGTCCGTTCCGCCGTCGTCTGCGAACCGCGCGGCTCGGACGTGCTGGTCGGCGCACTGCTGTGCGAACCCGATGCCCCCGATTGCGCCGCCGGCGTCATCTTTTTCAACAATGTCGGCTACCTCGGCATGTGCGGCCATGGCACCATCGGCCTGGTGGCGTCGCTGGCGTTCATGGGCAAGATCGGCCCCGGCAAGCACCGCATCGATACGCCGGTGGGCGTGGTGGCAGCGGAACTGCACGTGGACGGCAAAGTCACGGTGGAAAACGTGCCGGCCCGCCGCACCCGCCACAACGTCACCGTCACGGTGCCGGGCCATGGTCCCGTCAGCGGCGACGTGGCCTGGGGCGGCAACTGGTTCTTCCTGACGGCCGACCATGGCCAAACCCTGGTGGTATCGAACGCCGGCCAGTTGACGGCTTACGCGTCCGCCCTGCGCCAGGCGCTGATGGACAGCGGCATCAGCGGTGACGATGGCGCCGAGATCGACCATATCGAACTGTTTGCCGACAGCACCGAAGCGGACAGCCGCAACTTCGTGCTGTGCCCCGGCCATGCCTACGACCGCTCGCCATGCGGCACCGGCACCAGCGCCAAGCTGGCCTGTCTGGCGGCCGACGGCAAACTGGCCGAAGGCGCCATCTGGCGCCAGGAAAGCATCGTCGGCAGTATTTTCGAAGGGTCGTACCGGCGTGACGGCGACTTGCTGATCCCGTCCATCACCGGCCAGGCCTGGGTCAACGCCCAGGCAACACTGATCCTCAACCCGGCCGATCCGCTGGTCTGGGGCATCCGCTAATCGCCGCAACCTTGCCGCCCACATGACGACAGACGTATTGATTATCGGCGCCGGCATCATCGGCGCCGCTTGTGCCGAAGCACTGGCGGCGCGCGGTGTACACGTGACCATCATTGAGCAGGATGCGATTGGTTCCGGCGCCACGGCGGCGGGCATGGGCCACCTGGTGGTAATGGACGACAATGCCGCCGAACTGGCGCTGTCCTCGTATTCGCTGGCGCTGTGGCGGGAATTGGTCGGCGCCGCGCCGGCCAGGCATGAATACAGCCGCTGCGGCACGATCTGGGTCGCCGCCGATGATGAGGAAATGGCGGCGGCGCGCGCCAAGGGCGAGACCTTGCAAGCGAACGGCCTTGCCTGCACGCTGCTCAATGCGGCCGCGCTATATGAACGCGAACCGGCGCTGCGCCCCGGCCTGGCCGGTGGCTTGCTGGTCTCGGGCGATGGCCTGGTGTATCCGCCGAAAAGCGCGCGCATCCTGCTCGAACGCGCGATGGCCGGCGGCGCGCAACTGGTGATGGGCAAAGTATCGTCCTTGCTGGACAACGGCGTGCGGCTCGACGATGGCCGCGAACTGCGCGCCGGCGCCGTGGTGCTGGCCTGCGGTGCGCGCAGCACGGCGCTGTTGCCGGAACTGCCGGTGCAGCCCAAGAAAGGCCACGTCGCCATTACCGACCGCTATCCGGGCTTTATCCGCCACCAGTTGGTGGAACTGGGCTATATTAAGAGCGCCCACGCATCGAGTGGCGACTCGGTGGCCTTCAATCTGCAGCCCCGCCCCACCGGACAAATCCTGATCGGTTCGTCGCGCCAGTTCGGCACCAGCGACCTGGCGGTGGAACCGGCCATCATGGCGCGCATGCTGCGCCACGCGGCCGGTTTCACACCGGCGCTGGCCGGACTGAATCTGCTGCGCTGCTGGACCGGCATGCGCGCCGCCAGCCCCGATGGCTTGCCGCTGATCGGCCCGCATCCGGGCCGCCCCGGCCTGTGGCTGGCCACCGGCCACGAAGGCCTGGGCATCACCACCTCGCTGGCCAGCGCGCACTTGCTGGCGGCGCAATTGTTGAACCAGCGCCCGTCGATAGCGGCAGAGCCTTACCTGCCGGCGCGCTTTGCGGCGCTGGCCACGCTGTCCCCTCGCTCCCCTCTGGAAGGTGTGCAATGAACGTCGTCGCCGAAGCGCTGGTGGAAGCCATCGCCCCCAACACCACGCTGAACGCCGTGATCGTGCTGATCGATGGCCGCGCCGTCGCGGTGCCGGTCGGCAGCACCGTGATTGCCGCCATCGCCCACGCCCACGCCACGGTGCTGACCCGCACCTCCGTTTCGGGCCTGCCGCGCGGACCGGTGTGCGGCATGGGGATTTGCCAGGAATGCCGCGTGACCATCGATGGCCGCGCCCACCAGCTATCGTGCCAGACCCTGTGCCAGCCCGGCATGGACGTGCGCACCGCCGCCTCGGAGGCGCACCGATGAAAACCGCTTACGACCTCCTGGTGATCGGCGCCGGCCCGGCCGGCCTGGCGGCGGCGCATGCCGCGGCCCATGCCGATCCGCTGCTGTCGGTGGCCATCGTCGATGACAACCCGGCGTCCGGCGGCCAGATCTGGCGCGGCGGCGCGCAGCACCAGCAAGATGAACGGGCCCGCCTGCTGTGGCGCGAATTGCATGCGGCGCCCAACGTGGAGTTCATCCACCAGGCGCGCGTGCTGTCTGCGCCGCAGCCCGGTGCGCTGCTGCTGCAAACACCGGCCAAGGCGCTGACCCTGCGCTATCAGCGCCTGGTGTTGGCGACCGGCGCGCGCGAATTGCTGCTGCCCTTCCCCGGCTGGACACTGCCGGGTGTCACCGGCGCCGGCGGCTTGCAGGCGCTGGCCAAGGGTGGTTATCCGCTCGATGGCAAGCGCGTGGTGGTGGCCGGTTCCGGCCCGCTGCTGCTGGCGGTGGCCGCGACCTTGAAGCAAAAAGGCGCGCAAGTGCAAGCCATCGTCGAACAGGCCGACAACACCAGCCTGGCGCGCTTTGCGCTGGGTCTGCTGGCGACGCCGTCGAAAATCGCGCAAGCCTTGCAACTGCGCGGCCGCCTGAAAGGCATCCCGTATTTACGCGGCAGCCATGTGACGGCCGCCGTCGGCAATGCCGACGGCTCGGCCGTGCGCGCCGCGCTGGTGCGCAGCGGCTTGCGCGACACCGAAATCCCCTGCGATTACCTCGCATGCGGCTACGGACTGGTTCCCAACCCGGAACTGGCCCAGGCACTGGGCTGCGCCACCAGCGCAGGCACCGGTTCCATTAGCGCCGATGCGTGGCAGCAGACCAATGTGCCCGACATTTATGTGGCCGGTGAAGGCACCGGCGTCGGTGGCGTGGACAAGGCGCTGGTGGAAGGCCGCATTGCCGGATTGAGCGCTGCCGGCCAGCGCGAACAGGCCACCGCCCACTTTGCCGAACGGGCCCGCTGGCGCGCATTTGCGGCGCGCCTGGCGCACGCCTTCGCGCTGAAACCGGCGATCCTCGCGCTGGCCGATGACAACACCATCGTGTGCCGCTGCGAAGATGTCACGCACGGCGAACTGCGCTGCCACAGCACGTGGCGCAGCGCCAAGCTGCAAACCCGCTGCGGCATGGGACCATGCCAGGGCCGCGTCTGCGGCGGCGCCACCGGCGCCCTGTACGGCTGGCGCCCGGACACCGTGCGCGTGCCACTGTCGCCGGCGCGCGTGGCAAGCCTGATGGACTGACACCCACGCCGGCAGGCCGGGTCGAGAAGAACCCTGTAGTGAGTTAGTGCTGTTGCTGTCTTGCGCAGCGCAGGCCATGCGAATTCCCCTCCCACCAGTGCCGCATGCACGGCGCCCAGAATGCCCGCCTTGAATTCGCTGGATTTCGGCTTACATACGGTTAAGGTCACGAGGGACATGGTATCTCCAGGTTAATTGGGGCAGGGTTATCCATACTAGCGCGGCGGCGGCTGAAGGCGGCATCAGGCGCTATTGAACGGCGCTGGGGCCAGGTGGATTTGCCGAAGCGGCACGGCCGCTGACCACTTCCAGGGGCGCCGGCGGCAGTTGCAGCGCAGCCAGCAGCGCATCGATATCGGCGCCATAAAACAGCTGGCCCACATCATATGGCGTACTGCAGGCCACGTTGGCAGCTCCGCCCTGCTCCAG
The DNA here is from genome assembly GCA_019751755.1 of Burkholderiaceae bacterium. Taxonomy (GTDB): domain Bacteria; phylum Pseudomonadota; class Gammaproteobacteria; order Burkholderiales; family Burkholderiaceae_D; genus Rugamonas. The sequence continues at coordinate 12,484 of JAIENA010000137.1, forward strand.
CCCCAGCCGCACCTGCTTGCGTCCGGCGCAAGCGCGGCTCATTGCCAACACTGCGCCGGGATCGGACAGCGCCACGCCCTCGACCTGCGTAATGCGCATGCCGCCTTTGAGCGCACGGCATTGCACGTCGTCGTCCACGATGATCACATTCTCGCCCGGGAAGTAACTGGCACTGCCGCAGTCTTCCTCCATTAATCCTTCAAACGCTTGCAGCAGCATCAGCTTGCGCTGCGACGGCGTGGCCGCGATCGGGCGGGCCAGCGCGGTGGTGTCGAACAGGACACCAAACGCGCGCCGCATTGGCACATCGCGTTCCAGCAATTCAGGCAACCAGCGCGCCAGGCATCGGGCAGCTCCGCCTGGCGCGGCAACGCCGGCAGTTCCGGCAGTCCCGCTCAGATCACCGCACTCGAGCACCTGCGCAAAATCGGGCCGCCTGCCCTCCTGGGCGCTGCGGTACAGGCCACTGAACCGCGTCAGCGCCGTCCCGCTTCCCTGCCGCGCGGCCAGGGCATAGGCATAGGCCGGCAAGCCGCAGCGGTAAGCCAGTTGGCGGCTGCCGATTTCGCGCTTGCTGAGCGTGCGCCAAGCCCGCTGGCCGGTGCCCAACAGGCATTCGGCCAGCGCATCGTCGAGCACGCGGGCCGCCTGCTGTCTCGACAACCAGCCGTTTTGGACGCCGACCACCCAGCGCAGGAATTCCGCCCCGCCCTCATGAATCAGGCGTCCATCAGCGTAGCTGTCGAAGGCATCGCGTAATTGAAAGCGGTGGCTGAATTCGTGCGACACCAGCAGCGTCAGTTGCTCCCGGTCCGCCGTTGAGGGCTGCGCCGGCCAGTTCAAGAGACCGAGCCGCAGCACATCGGAGGCGTCGCCATCGATGCCGACGCCACCTGACGCCGGTACCCGCGCCGCCGCCAGCACCGGCATGCGGAACGGCGCATCGGGCATCGCCGCCTTCAGGTAGGCGATGGTGCCGCGCGCCACGCGGTCGATGTGCTCCACGTTCGCCGCGCCCAGTCCCGGCGCGTAGTAGCGTATCCCTTCCGGCGTATCATCGAGCGGCACCGACGACAACAGGACACCCATGTCGCCGCCATCATGCACTTCGGCGCTGGTTGCCACGGTACGCCCCTGCAGCGCCAGCGCTGTCGGCGCAATGAAACGGTACGTCACCGGCCCGCACTGCGGGCCGACCGCGAAATTGCTGGTGTGGACATACAGCGCCTCCCCCAGCGGGAAAGCGGGCGGATAGCCAGGCCGTCGCTCCGCCGATGCCGCCACGTGCACGCGCACCACCGGGCAGGCCTGGTCCTTGCGCTGCAGCGCGTCGCCATCGACGCTGCCGCACCGGTCGAGGACCTGCCAGTTCCGGCGGATCGCGGCGCCATCGGCGCCATGCTTGTCAAACCGCAGCGCGCTGCAATCGGCGGGGAGGACATATGACGCCACCAGATAGTCCGGCGCGGTCATCTTTAATTCGACGGTCACGCCGGAGGCGCCGGCGGCAAAGGGAATGGCGCCAGCGGCAAGCAGCAATGCCGTCGCAAACGACTCAGCCAAGGATTTGATTGTCAATGTTGATATCCAAATTATCAATAACTGGCAATCATACTGCACTTGAAACGCCTTGCGTACCGCCACAGAGTCCGTGCGGCCAGGCGAGTATTCGAGAACGGGTGCGACAGGCGTCCCCGGTAGCCGTGGTTCTCGTCATCCACGCCCGCGTTTGTTGGTGTGCTTCGGTACGCCCAGCACCATGGCAGCGATTGCTAGCGCAACGCCAACGCCGTCCTTCCGCTCCGGCCAGCAGCGGCGCCACCACCACCACCACCACCACCACCACCACTGGTATCGAGCTTGAAGGTGCCGATCACCTGCTCCAGCTGCGCGGCTTGTTCCTGCAGCGATTGCGCCGCCGCCGCCGCTTCTTCCACCAGTGCGGCATTTTGCTGGGTGGCGTCATCCATCTGCGTAATCGACAGGTTGACCTGGCCGATGCCTTCGCTTTGCTCATGGCCGGCGGTGGTAATTTCCGCCATCAGGGTGGCCACATGCTGCACCGATTTGACGATCTCGCTCATGGCGTCACCGGCCGTATCGACCAGCTTGCCGCCCGCTTCCACCTTGCCGACCGAATCCACGATCAATTCCTTGATTTCCTTGGCGGCGGCGGCCGAACGCTGCGCCAGCGAGCGCACTTCGGACGCCACCACGGCAAAGCCGCGGCCCTGTTCGCCGGCGCGGGCCGCTTCCACGGCGGCATTCAAGGCCAGGATATTGGTCTGGAACGCGATGCCATCGATGACACCAATGATGTCCGACATTTTTTGCGAACTGGACGTGATCTGGCCCATCATGTCGACCACGCCGGCCACCACCTGGCCGCCTTTGACGGCGGCATTGGTGGTCTCGGCCACCAGCTTGTTGGCCGCCTCGGCATTGGCGGAATTCTGCTTGACGGTGGACGTCAATTGCTCCATCGCCGCCGCCGTTTCTTCGAGGTTGGAGGCCTGATGTTCGGTGCGCGAGGACAAGTCGAAATTACCGGAGGCGATTTCAGATGACGCCGTGGAAATCATCGCCGTGCTGTTGCGCACTTGTAACATGGTGCTATTCAGCGATGACACAAACTTGTTGAAGGCATGCGCCAGCGCGCCCACCTCATCGTCCGATTCCACCGGCATGCGGCGGCTCAGGTCCCCCTCGCCGCTGGCGATTTCGGTCAGCATTGCCGCCGCGTCGGACACCGGCGCGGCAATCGCGCTGGCGACAAAGAAGATCGCCGCCATGCCGATGCCGCCGCCGATCAGCGCGCCCACCAGCGCCGAGATCATGGCCGCGCGGCCGATATTGCCCAGCACTTCGGATTCCGGCACTTCCGCCACCACGTAGGCGTTCAGCTCGGGAATAAACGACGACGCCACGAATTGCATGCCGTTCTCGCCTTTAAACCGGCCATGCGCAAATTGCTGGCCACCCAGCAATTCCTTCGACAAGTCGGCGCTGTAGCCCGGCAGTTCCTTGAGGAAGTGCTTGCCATCGACCAGCGCCGGATTGCGGTGCACCAGGATCGCGCCGGTCGGACGCACCAGCGCAACGGAACCCGATTTGCCCAGCTTGTAGCCACGGATGGTGTCGGCCAGCGTGTTGACGGCCAGCCCCAGGCCCGCCACCGCCTGCTTGCCGCCAGTCGTCTGCACCCGGGTATTAATGAACAACATATATTTATCGGCGCTGACATCCTTGTCGATGTCCAGCGTATAGGGCGCGCTGCCATTCACAAAGCCATAGAACCACTGGTCGCTGGCCTTATCCTTCGACAGCGTGCGGTCATAGCCGGTGTCCGTGTAGTATTTTCCGGTCGTGTGCGAGACCCAGAACACGGTGGCCGCATTGTTTTTCGCCTTGATGTGTTTGGCGTACTTTTCCCATGCCGCGACGCCTTCTTCCGGCAGCCCCGCCTCTTCCCATTCATGCAAAAACGTGTCGTTGGCCAAGGTCTGCGACACCGACAGCGGCTGGATAATCTGGCGCAGAATGTCGTTGCGAATCTCCCCGATCTGGGCCGGCAATTCCTGCTCGACCACGCGCGTTCGCGCGTTTTCGCTGGTCATGTAGACACTGAGCGACGACGAAATAAAAATGAAGAGTAAAAGACACAAACCCATGGCGAGCATAAGTTTGTTCCGTATGGACAGACGGCGCAGCAAAGCCATTGAAGCACTCCCGAGTATTTTATGAGTGGCCGTGCATTGATCGCCGGCCTTTATTTAAGTGTACATACAACCCCCTATGCACGACACAATTTTGCTTCATTTGTTACGTGTCCAATAGCCCGGTTGCGCGTATATCTGCTTTAATTCATCTATAAAGAAACGTATCTTGGCAGGCAGGTGTCTTTGTTGTAGATAAACCGCCATGATGTCGTAATCCGGCAACGCAAAATCGTCCAGCACCGTGATCAGACTGCCTTCGGCCAGTTGCGACTGGATTTCCCACGTCGAGCGCCACGCCAGCCCCAGTCCCTCGCAGGCCCAGCGGTGCAGCAACTCACCATCGTTGCAGTCAAGGTTGCCCTGCACTTTGGTGGTGACGGGTTTACCGCCTTGCTGGAAATACCAGCCGCGCTGCTGGCCCCCCTGCAAATTGAACGCAAGACAATTATGGTGCGCCAGATCGTCCAGTGTGCGCGGGATGCCCATGCGGTCAAAGTAATCCGGCGTGCCGCACACCACGCGCCGGTTCTTGGCCAGGCGCACCGCGACAAAACTGGGATCGATAACGCCGCCGATGCGGATCCCCAGGTCATAGCCCTGCCGCACCAGATCGATCACCTGGTCGGTCAGGTTGAACGACAGTTGCACATCCGGATTCTTTTTCAGGAAGGCCGGTGCGTGCGGTGCCACATGCTGGCGCCCGAACGAGGCCGGCGCGGACACGATCAGGTGGCCGGTCGCCTTGTGCCGCCCTTCGGCGATATTGCGCTCGGCTACGTCGAAGTCCGACAGCAGCTTGCGGCAATCATCGAGGAACACATTGCCCTGTTCCGTCAACGTCAAATGGCGCGTGGTGCGGTGCATCAGCTTGACGCCGAGGCGCTTCTCCAACGCATCAATGCGGCGTCCCAGCATCACCGGCGTAATGTTTTGCACCAGCGCGGCGGCCGCCAACGATCCTTTTTCGACCACCGCCACAAAGGCTTCGATTTGTTTGAATTTATCCATGTCACCATTATTCCATACTTAAAGTATCGAATAAACCGATTGTTTGTGGTCTTATCAAGCGAAGGCAACGCCTATAGCATACAAAACATCCGCAACAGGTTCACAAACCAACAAACACACAGGAGAACAACCATGGCAAAGATGAAGGCAGCTGACGCAGCCGTCCACGTGATGCAGAAAGAAGGCATCAACGTTGCATTCGGCGTACCGGGCGCAGCAATCAACCCACTGTACGCCGCGCTGAAGCGCAACGGCACCATCAAGCACGTGCTGGGCCGCCACGTTGAAGGCGCTTCCCACATGGCTGAAGGCTACACCCGCGCCGCGCCAGGCAACATCGGCGTCTGCATCGGCACCTCCGGTCCTGCCGGCACCGACATGATCACCGGCCTGTACTCCGCCCAAGCCGACTCGATTCCTATCCTGTGCATCACCGGCCAGGCGCCGCGCGCCCGCCTGCACAAGGAAGATTTCCAGGCCGTCGACATCGCTTCCATCGCCAAGCCCGTCACCAAGTGGGCCACCACCGTGCTGGAACCAGCGCAAGTGCCTCGCGTGTTCCAGCAAGCGTTCCACCTGATGCGCTCCGGCCGTCCAGGTCCGGTGCTGATCGACCTGCCATTCGACGTGATGCAAGCCGAGATCGAATTCGATCCGGACACCTACACCCCGATGGAAGTGTATAAGCCAAAAGCATCGCGCGCACAGATCGAAAAAGCGTTGGAGATGCTGAACGACGCGGAGCGTCCACTGATCAACGCCGGCGGCGGCATCATCAACGCCAACGCGTCCGCACTGCTGCAGGAATTCGCTGAAATCGTCAACGTGCCGGTGATCCCAACCCTGATGGGCTGGGGCACTATCCCTGACGACCACCCGCTGATGGCGGGTATGGCCGGCCTGCAAACGTCGCACCGCTACGGCAACGCCACCGTGCTGGCGTCCGACTTCATCTGCGGTATCGGTAACCGTTGGGCCAACCGCCACACCGGCTCGGTCGAAGTGTTCACCGAAGGCCGCAAATTCGTCCACGTCGACATCGAGCCAACCCAGATCGGCCGCGTGTTCGGTCCGGACCTGGGCATCGTGTCCGACGCCGGCTTCGCGCTGGAGTTGTTCGTCGAAGTGGCGAAAGAATGGAAAGCCGCCGGCAAGCTGAAAGACCGCACCGGCTGGGTTCACCAGTGCCAGGAACGCAAGCGCACCATGCTGCGCAAGACCGACTACGACCAGGTGCCGGTCAAGCCGCTGCGCGTGTACGAGGAAATGAACAAGTACTTCGGCCGCAACACCCGCTACGTGTCCGCCATCGGCCTGTCGCAAATCGCCGCCGCCCAATTCCTGCACGTATATGAGCCACGCAACTGGATCAACTGCGGCCAGGCCGGTCCGCTGGGCTGGACCATCCCGGCAGCGCTGGGTGTGCGGACCGCCGATCCGAAGACCGACATCGTCGCCATTTCCGGTGACTATGACTTCCAGTTCCTGATCGAAGAACTGGCCGTGGGCGCGCAATTCAAGCTGCCGTACATCCACGTGCTGGTCAACAACTCCTACCTGGGCCTGATCCGTCAATCCCAGCGCGGCTTCGACATGGACTTCTGCGTGCAACTGGCGTTCGAAAACATCAACTCGCCGGAAGTCAACGGCTACGGTGTTGACCACGTCGCCGTGGTCGAAGGCCTGGGTTGCAAGGCGATCCGTGTCCACAACCCGGACGACATCATCCCGGCCTTCGAAAAAGCCCGTGAACTGATGGCGCAGTACAGCGTGCCGGTGGTGGTGGAAGTGATCCTGGAGCGCGTGACCAACATCGCGATGGGCACCGAGATCAACAACATTACCGAGTTCAACGAAGTGCTGGACATCAAGTAATCCGTCGCCCCATGCAGGGGACTCACCTCCCCTGCCAGCAACACCAGTCGAAACAAAAAAAGGATACACGACATGCCAAAGTTCGCCGCCAACCTGACCATGCTGTTCAATGAACTGCATTTCCTGGACCGCTTCAGCGCCGCCTCGCGCGCCGGTTTCAAGGGGGTCGAATTCCTGTTCCCATACGATTTCGAGCCGGAGCAACTGGCTGAAAAACTGCACCAGTTCCAGCTGGAGATGGTGCTGCACAACCTGCCGGCCGGCCACTGGGCGGGCGGTGAACGCGGTATCGCGTGCCTGCCGGACCGCGTGGGCGAGTTCGAACAAGGCGTGGAACAGGCGATCCGCTACGCCAAAGTGTTGAAGACCCAGCGCATCAACTGCCTGGTCGGCATCCCGCCGGCCAACGTGGAAAAACAAAAAGCGCAAGACACGCTGGTGCGCAACCTGAAGTTCGCCGCCAAAGAGCTCAAGGCCGCCGGCATCCCGCTGCTGATCGAACCGATCAACACCTTCGACATTCCCGGCTTCTTCCTGTCGGGCACGAAACAGGGCCTGGACCTGATCGAGGCGGTGGGTTCGGACAACCTGTTCCTGCAGTACGACATCTACCACATGCAACGCATGGAAGGCGAGCTGGCGAACACCATCAAGAACAACCTGTCGGTCATCAAGCACATCCAGCTGGCGGACAACCCGGGCCGCTTCGAACCGGGTACCGGCGAAATCAACTACCGCTTCCTGTTGAACTACCTGGATGAAATCGGCTACGACGGCTGGGTTGGCTGCGAATACAAGCCGAAGAACGGCACCGTGGACGGCCTGGGCTGGCGTCAGGCGCTGGCGTCGTAATCGCTGCTTTGTAAAAACACACACCACCTTACATAAAATATTAGGAGAATTATCATGGCAAAACTCGGATTCATCGGCCTGGGCATCATGGGCGCACCAATGGCTGGCCACCTGCAAGCCGGCGGTCACAAACTGTACCTGCACGACGTTAAAAATCCGCCGGCAACGCTGGTCGAAGGCGGCGCTACCGTGTGCACCTCGGCGTCCGAAGTGGCCAAGCGCGCCGACATCATCTTCCTGATGGTGCCGGACACCCCGCACGTGGAAGAAGTGCTGTTCTCGGAAGAAGGCATCGCCGCCGGCCTCTCCGCCGGCAAGATCGTGGTCGACATGTCGTCGATCTCGCCGATCGCCACCAAGGAATTCGCCAAGAAGATCAACAAGAAGTCCTGCGCCTACCTGGACGCGCCGGTGTCCGGCGGCGAAGTGGGCGCCAAGGCAGCCAGCCTGACGATCATGGTGGGCGGCCCGCAGGAAGCGTATGACACCGTCAAGCCACTGTTCGACCTGATGGGCAAGAACATCACCCTGGTGGGCGGCAACGGCGACGGCCAGACCACCAAAGTGGCCAACCAGATCATCGTGGCGCTGAACATCCAGGCCGTCGCTGAAGCCCTGCTGTTCGCTTCGAAAGCTGGCGCGGACCCCGCCAAAGTGCGTGAAGCGCTGATGGGCGGTTTCGCTTCGTCGCGTATCCTGGAAGTACACGGCGAGCGCATGGTCAAGCGTACGTTCAACCCAGGCTTCCGCATCTCACTGCACCAGAAGGACTTGAACCTGGCGCTGCAAGGCGCCAAGGCCCTGGGCGTATCGCTGCCGAACACCGCGGCCACCCAGGAACTGATGAACGCCTGCGCGGCCAACGGCCTGTCCGGCCTGGACCACTCGGCGCTGTGCCAGGCCATCGAACTGATGTCCAACCACAAGATCGCACAAGGTTAAGCGTCAACATGGGTGCCGGGCCTTCAGGCCGGGCACCCACAACTCAGCACAGAACAAGAAGACCATCATGCGCCGTGAACGTAAAGCCAAAATTGTAGCCACCCTGGGTCCCGCCAGCTTTGACCGTGCCGTCATCCAGGCCCTGTTCGAAGAAGGCGCGGACGTGTTCCGTTTCAACTTCAGCCATGGCAGCCACGCCGACCACAAAGCCCGCCACGACGTGGTGCGCGCCATCGAAAAAGACCTGGGCCGCCCGATCGCCATCCTGGCCGACCTGCAAGGCCCGAAACTGCGTATCGGCCAATTCGCCGGCGGCAAGGTCACGCTGCAGGCCGGCGCGACCTTCACGCTGGACCGCAACCCCGAACCGGGCAACGAAACCCGCGTTTGCCTGCCGCACCCGGAATTGTTTGCAGCGGTCCGCGCCGGCCAGGCCTTGCTGATCGACGATGGCCGCGTGCGCCTGAAAGTCACCGACAGCGGCGACGATTTTATTCGCACCCACGTGGTCAACACCGGCGTGCTGTCGGACCGCAAGGGCGTCAATGTACCGGATGCGGTGCTGCCGATTCCCGCGCTGACGGAAAAAGACCGCCGCGATTTGTCGTTCGCGCTGGAACTGGGCGTGGACTGGATCGCGCTGTCGTTCGTGCAGCGTCCGGAAGACGTGATCGAAGCCAAAGAGCTGGTCAAGGGCCGCGCCGGCGTGCTGGCCAAGCTGGAAAAACCCCAAGCGTTGGAACGCCTGGAAGAAATCATCGAGCATTCCGACGCGGTGATGGTGGCGCGTGGCGACCTCGGCGTGGAATTGCCGCCTGAGCGCGTGCCCGGTGTGCAAAAGCGCATCGTGCGCCTGTGCCGCAAGCACGGCAAGCCGGTGGTGGTGGCAACGCAAATGCTCGAGTCGATGGTCACCGCCCCGGTGCCGACCCGCGCCGAAGCGTCCGACGTCGCCAACGCCGTGTATGAAGGCGCCGATGCCGTGATGCTGTCGGCCGAATCGGCCAGCGGCCTGTATCCGGTGCAAGCAGTGGCGATGATGAACCGCATCATTTCCGAAGTGGAGCGCGATCCGCTGTACCCTGCCCTGATCGAAGCCCAGCGCGACGTGACGCAGCAAGCCAACGCCAACAAGGGTGACGCCATCAGCGCCGCGCTGCGCGATGTCACGAAAATCATGGGTGTGACGGCGACCATTGCCTACACCACGTCCGGCCACAGCGCCTTGCGCACGTCGCGCGAGCGTCCACTGGTGCCGATCGTGTCGATCACGCCGAGCCTGGAAACCGCGCGCCGCCTGGCGCTGGCCTGGGGCGTGCACAGCACCGTCAGCGCCAACGTCTACACGGTGGACGAAATGGTGGCGGCGGCCTGCCGCACCGCGCTGGCCGAAGGCTTTGTCAAGCCGGGCGACCAGGTGGCGATTGCCGCCGGCACGCCATTTGGCCAACCGGGCACCACCAACCTGCTGCGTTTGGCGGAGATCTGGCCGCAGTAATGCTGTAAAGCCACCGTCATCCCGCCAACCGCCGTCGCTTCAGATGACGAATCGTCATGCGGATACGCCGGCCGGGGTAATGATGACCTTCAGCGCGCCGGTGTGGGCCGCGTCGCCGAAGGTGGCATAGGCTTGGGCAATATCTTCCAGCGCAAAGCGGTGCGTGATCAGGGTGGACGGATCGAGACGCTTCGACTGCACGGCTTTGAGCAATTGCGGGATCGCGGCGGTATCAACCAGTCCTGTGGTGATTGTGATGTTGTGCGACCACAGCCGCGCCAGGTCCAGTTCCGCCTTGCCGCCGTGCACGCCGACATTGGCCACCGTGCCGCCCGGCGCAATGATGGCGGTACACAGCTCAAAGGTGGCGGCGATGCCGACCGCTTCGATGGCGGTATCAACGCCGCGTCCGCCGGTCAATTCCATCACCGCCATTTCCGCCGCGCGGCCCACCGCGCGCACCGTATGGGTGGCGCCGAACTGACGGCTGACGGCCAGCCTGTGTTCATCGAGATCGACCATGATGATCTCGGCCGGGGCAAAGAATTGCGCCGTCATCAGGGCCGCCAGTCCGATCGGCCCGGCGCCGACGATGGCCACGGTGCCGCCCGGCTGGATTTTCCCGTTCAGGACACCGCACTCGAAACCAGTCGGCAAGATGTCGCTCAGCATCACCAACGCGTCTTCCTGCGCGCCGGGCGGAATGTGGTGCAGGCTGGTGTCGGCGTGGGGTATCCGCACGTATTCAGCCTGGGTGCCGTCGATCCGGTGCCCCAGCAGCCAGCCGCCGCTGGCGCAATGCGAGTACATGCCCCTGCGGCAATACTCGCAGATGCCGCACGAGGTGATGCAGGAAATCAAGACATGGTCGCCGACGCGGAAGTTGCGCACCGCTTCGCCAGACTGCTCCACGATACCAACGCCTTCATGGCCCAGCGTGGTGCCCGGCAGGCAATCGGCCACATCGCCTTTCAGGATGTGCAGGTCGGTGCCGCAAATGGTGGTATGGGTGATGCGGACGATGGCGTCCGATGGCCCCGCCAATACCGGCATCGGTTTATCTTGCAGGACCGGACGTCCTGGACCTTCATAGACGAGCGCGCGCATGGTGTTCTCCGTCAGACGTTTAGGTCATCCAAGGTAGTCCAGCGCAAGCATCACGTCACCGCACACGTTTGATTGCGATCAAAATAGTGGAGAATGCTGCGCCTTATATGCGACAAGCGGTGTTTTTCTTTTCGTAGGGAAAGTTTGATCCATGTCAGGCCTTTGGCCAACGTCACCTTGCACACTGGACTGCACAATTCATTCACCTGGAGTCCAACCATGCCTGTCAGAAAGCCCGCCACCCAGCCCCGCCACCAGTACGACCCCATGCATACCGCGCTGCTGGAGCAAATTTTCCGCGCCACCGGCTCACAAAAGCAAACTTTCCCGCGCGAATTCAGCGTACTGGCCGAGCGCATTGAAGACGACTTCCGCGCCAGTGAAGACATGCTGGAGGCGCTCGGTTGCGCCAGCGTGACGACGCATCGGGAACAGCATGCACGGGTACTGGGCAACCTGCACTGGGCCATCTCGGCGCTCGAAAGCGGCAATGCCATCCCGGCGGCGCATGCCTTGCGGGACCTGGGTCTGTGGCTGCCGCACCACCTGATGCTGGTCGATGCGGAATTGGCGCAGGCGGCAGAGTGCAGGCTGCCACTTGCACGCTGCCATTGAGCCAGCGCCGCGCACCTTGATGCGGTGGCTCGGCCGGGTGGCGGCCTCGGCCC
>JAIENA010000104.1 GCA_019751755.1 Burkholderiaceae bacterium
CCACCGCGCCAGCAGGACGGCAACGCCTGCCGTTCAATGACGGCTGGCTTTTTTACCAGGGCGACCCGCAGGGCATGACGGCGCAATTGCAATACGATGTGCGCCCGCCCATTGCCCAGAGCGCCGATGGCAAGGTGGCCGACGCCCGCCCCGATGCGCCGGAAGCGGTGTCGGCGGCAACCGAGCCGGTCCTGAAGCCCTGGATCCTGCCCAGCGGCAACGCGTTTCTCCGCGACCCCGCGAAACGCGCGGTGCGCCCGCCGCAGGAGCCGCCGCTGGCAGTGCCGTTCGTGCGGAGCGACTTTGACGATGGCCGGTGGCAGCCGGTCAGCCTGCCGCACGACTGGGCGATTGGCGGTCCGTTTTTAACCAGCGGCCCGTATGGCGGCATGGGCCGGCTGAAGACCTGGGGCCCGGTGTGGTACCGCAAGCAGTTTGCGTTACCGGCGACGGATGACGGCAAATCGATCTTCCTTGATATCGATGGCGCCATGTCGCATGCGATGGTGTGGCTCAATGGCCGGCTGGTCGGTGGCTGGCCCTATGGCTACAATTCGTTCCGGCTGGACCTGACGCCCTACCTGGATAAGAACGGCGTCAACCAGTTGGCGATCCGGCTCGATAATCCGGCGGAGTCGGCGCGCTGGTATCCGGGCGCGGGCTTGTACCGGAATGTCTGGCTGACCAAGACCGCGCCGGTGCATGTGGCGCAGTGGGGCACCGTGGTGCGCACGCCGCAGGTGTCGAGCGCGGCGGCCACGCTGGCGTTCGCGGTGACGCTGGACAACGATGGTCAGCAGGCGGCCCAGGTCGAGGTGGTGACCGAGGTGCAGGCGCTGGACGCGGCCGGTCGGCCGTCCGGCGCGGTGCTGGCCCGTACCGCGCCGCAACTGGTGCACCTGGCGCCCGGTTCGCAGCAGGTGCTGCAGTCCAGCGTGTCGATCGCCAACCCCCGCCTGTGGGGGCCACCACCGACGCAGCAGCCGCATCGCTATGTCGCCATCACCATCGTGCGCCATGGCGGGCGCGTGCTGGATCGCTACGAAACCCCGTTTGGCATTCGCACCCTGCATTTCGACGCATCCCAGGGCTTGTCGGTCAACGGTGAACGGCTGCGCATCCAGGGAGTCAACAACCACCATGACCTGGGTGCGCTGGGCGCCGCTTTCAATCTGCGGGCAGCCGAACGCCAACTCGAGATGCTGCGCGAAATGGGCGCCAATGCGATCCGCATGAGCCACAACCCGCCTGCGCCGGAATTGCTGGAACTGACCGACCGTATGGGCTTTCTCGTCATCGATGAAGTCTTCGATGCGTGGCAGCGCAAGAAGACGCCGCACGATTTTCATTTATTGTTCCCCGACTGGCATGAACAGGATCTGCGCGCCATGCTGCGGCGTGACCGCAACCATCCGTCGATCATCATGTGGAGCGTTGGCAATGAGGTGGGCGAGCAATACACTGGCGCGGCAGGGGCCGCGCTGGGGCAGCGGCTGGCGGCGATCGCGCGTGAGGAAGACGCCACGCGCCCGCTCACCAATGCCATGAATTATGCCAAGGCGGACATGCCGTTGCCCGGCACGGTCGATGTGATCGGCCTGAATTACCAGGGCGCCGGCATCCGCAGCTTGCCGGGCCAGTTCCCGGCATTCCACCAGCGCTACCCGGACAAGATGATCGTGTCGACCGAAAGCGCGTCGGCACTGAGCAGCCGTGGCGAATACCAGTTCCCGGTGCCGGGTAGCATCAGTGGTCCGGTGCGCCCGGGCGTGGGGGGCGATCCCGGCACCAGGCAGGTCAGTTCCTATGAGTTGTTTGCCGCCGATTTCGGCAGCACGCCGGACCGCTCATGGGCGGCTGACGATCAGCATCCCTATGTGGCCGGTGAATTTGTCTGGACCGGGTTTGACTACCTGGGCGAGCCGACACCGTATTACGATGCGCGCAGTTCGTATTCCGGCATCATCGATTTGGCGGGCTTCAAGAAGGACCGTTTTTACCTGTATCAGTCGCGCTGGCGGCCCGACTTGCCGATGGCGCATATCTTGCCGCACTGGACCTGGCCTGAGCGGGTCGGGCAAACCACGCCAGTCCATGTGTTCACCTCAGGCGATGAGGCCGAACTGTTCGTCAACGGCCAGTCGCAGGGCCGGCGCAAGAAGGCGCCTTATGAATATCGGCTGCGCTGGGATTATGTTGCGTATCAGCCGGGCGAAGTGTCGGTGGTGACGTACAAGGAGGGCAAGGAGTGGGCGCGCGACGCGGTCCGCACCGCGCAGGCGCCGGCCATGCTGAGCGCGCAGGTCGACCGCGCGCGGATCGCCGCCGACGGCAAGGACCTGGCGTTTGTCACGGTGCGGATTGCCGATGCGGGCGGGGTGACGTCGCCGCGTGCCAGTAACATGATCCGTTTCACGGTCAGCGGCGCAGGGGAGTTGGTTGCCACCGACAATGGCGACGCCACCAGTTTCACGCCATTTTCGTCAGCGCAGCGAACCGCCTTCAATGGCCTGTGCCTGGCCATCGTCAGGGCCAGGGCCGGGCAGAGCGGGCCGATCACGGTGCGCGCCGAAGCCGACGGATTGCAGGGCGCGACGGTGGTGATCAACCCGTAACTGCGGGGCTAGCGGCACAGCCCTTGTAGTTCCAGGCCGGGCCCGTCCACCGCCACCGCCAGCAGTTGAACCCCGGCCTTGTCGGCCGCCCGCTGCATCAGCATGCCGCCACCCGGATCGGCATAGGCCGGGTCTTGCTGGGCCTGCGCCAGGGTGACATAGCGCGCGCCGGCGGCTTCCAGTCGTGTCAGCACCGCGTCCATGGTGGCGGCGTTCCAGGCGCCGATATGGGTCAGCAAGACCTGCGGCACGACGCGCCCATATAATTGGCGCGCTTGCGTTTTCATGCGCGCGATGCCGCGCTCGACTTCGGCCAAAAACTGGCTCCGCATGGCGGCCACGGTGGCGTTGTCGCCGGCCGCCATGCAGCGGGCATAAGGGGCGTTGTACAGCCATTCTGAAAACCCGACGCTGACATCGGCCACGCGGTAGCCGCTTTGCTGCAGGAAGCGCAGCGCGCCCTCGCGTTTTGCGGCGTCGTCACCGCCGGCCAGTTCCGGATAGCGGAAATAATGCCAGTCGGCGCCCGCCATGCGCGCCGCCACCGCCGCTTCGCCCAGCACCACGTCACTTTGCCAGGCTTCCAGGCTGGGCGCGCGGTCCAGGTTCAGGTGGCGGTAGCCGTGATTGGCCAGCGGATGGCCGGCCTGGCGCCACAGGTCCAGCACGGCGACGCTGTCCGGTTCGCGCGCCAGTTGGCCGGCATTGACGAAACCATAGGCTTGCGGCACGCCGTGGGCCTTGAGGATGCGCAGGTGTTCCCGCGCCAGCCCGACGCGGGTCATGCCGGGCGGCAGCTCGCCGTGTACCGGCAAGTCGTCCACCGTGATGGCGATATCGAACGGTTCGGCCTGCGGTTCGGCCTGCAGCGTGCCGCATGCCGCGCCCCACAGGAGCGCGCAGGCCAGGCGCATGACCGGCCTGAGCGCGGCTTGGCGCGCGCCGCGCGCGCGATTGGATGGCCGGCGCGGGGCGATCATGGCTGGTCCTTGCCGCGATAGGTGAACCACGCGAAGTCGGCGGGCGGCATCGCGCCGCTGGCTGGATTGCTGGCGTACAGGCCGATAAACACGCCGGTGAAGCCGCCGGCTATTTCCGAACTGAGCGGCGCGGTCGGCAAGCTGCCCAACTGCTGGCGCTTGCCATTGATCGTGTAGTGGAAAGTATAGGCGCCGGGCGTGCCATCGATGGCCAGCGTGACTTCGCCATCCGGCAGCGGGTGCGACTGCACTTGCGTGACATGTCCCTTCAGCACCGACAGCAAGCGCACCTGGCGCTCACCGCGCTCGCGCAGCACCACCAGCTGGTAGTGGTTGGCCTCATCCTGGCGCACCACCAGTCCTGCCAGTTGCCCGTCCGCGCGCGGCGTGAACTCCAGCGCGGCGGCGGCCTGCATGCTCAGGTCGCGCTGGCGGATACCGACAAAGGCGGGCGTGCTGATGGTGGCGAGCGTGTCGGCGCTGCCCTTCAGGCGCAGGTGGCCGGGGCGCTCGGTGAGTGAATACAGCGCGCTGGCGGGGGCGCGCAGGGAGTACCATTCGGGTCCCAGTTGCCCGTCATCGAAGTGCCAGGTATCGGGCGTCGCGGGCCACGGCTGCGGCGCCGGCAAGCCGGTGGCGGCCATCTGCAAATCGATCGGTTTGCCGCCATTGATGACCGGCCAGCCGTCGTCGCTCCAGGTGACGGGGGCCAGCACGGTTTCGCGGCCGATATGATGGGTGCGCGCGATCGCAGACTTGGCGCCATTGGCGCCATTGGTGCCATCCGGGCCACTGGGCCGGATCGCCAGCATGACAATCCACCAGTTGCCTTCCGGCGTTTGCACCAGATCGCCGTGCCCGACCGCCTGCAACGGCAAATGCGGGTGATTGCGGTGCGTGATGATGGGATTGTTCGGGTTGGCCTCAAACGGGCCCCACGGTGAGCGCGAGCGGGCCACCGTGATACTGTGCTGATACGAGGTGCCGCCTTCGGACATCATTAGGTAATACCAGCCCTGGCGCCGGTACAAGTGCGGCCCCTCCGGCCACACGCCGCCGGTGCCGGGCCAGATCAGACGCGGCGCTTCCTTTGGCAGCAGGGTGGCCGGATCGAGTTCGGCCTGGTAAGCGCCGCCATGTTCGCCGCCGCCATGGCGCGTGTAATAAATCTTGCCGTCGTCATCGAAGAGCAGCGACGGGTCCATGCCGCCACCATCGCGCAGCCATGTCACTTCCGACCAGGGGCCGGCCGGATTGGTGGCGGTGGCAATGAAATTGCCGCCATTGCTGATGTTGGTCGTGACCAGATAAAACTTGCCGTCCTGGCAGCGCAGCGTGGGCGCATAAATGCCGCGCGAGTTGCCCTGGTGTTGCAGCGGCAGTTGGGACGGGCGCGTCAGCGCGTTGCCCACCTGGCGCCAGTGCACCAGGTCCTTGCTGTGAAAAATCGGCACGCCGGGGAAGTAGGCGAAGGTGCTGGCGGCCAGGTAATAATCGCCGCCCATGCGGCAAATGCTGGGGTCGGAGCTGAAGCCGCTGATCACGGGATTGGTGTAGGTGGTCGATGACTGGCCCAGGGCCGGGGTCGATGACAGCCATAGCGCGCCGCTGGCGAGCGCGACAAGAGTACGGGAAAGTGGCAAAACGGTCTCCATGGTTTAGTTATGATTGCGCAAACATATTGTTGCCAGTGTAATCCATCGATGCCACCATTCACAACGGTTTTATAGGGGGTTATCGATAATGTTTGCGCACAACATTTGAATTGACAATGGTCGTGCCCGCACCCTACACTCGGGCGTTCAATCACAATCCATGGAGACAAGATCAATGACGACACGCCGACAATCGATACTGGGCCTGGCTGCGTTGGGCCTGGGGCCGTCGCTCAGCGCCGCGGCGCGGGCTGCCGGGCAGGGCCCGCTCGCCGCATCAGCAGTGGCAGGCGCGGGCGACACGCTGAAGGCGCTGGCGGCGCGCAAGGGCCTACGGTTTGGCAACGCCATCGGCACCATGAACGACAGCGCCGGTGCGACCCATTTCCGCAACCCCGCCTACCGCGCGTTGATGGCGCGCGAGTGCGGCGTGCTGGTGGCGGAAAACGAAAGCAAGTGGCAGGCGCTGCAACCCAAGCCGGGGCCGCATGATTTCCGTTTGGCCGATGAGCTGTTTGGTTGGGCCAAACAAAACAACATGCAAATCCGCGGCCACTGCCTGGTGTGGCAGGACCCGCGCTGGTTGCCCGAGTGGGTCAGCCGCAAGACCTACGATGTGCCGGGCGCGGAGCAGGAAATGCGCAGGCATATAGCGGCCGTGTGCGGCCATTTTGGCACCGATGTGTACAGCTACGATGTGGTCAATGAAGCGGTGCAGCCGGCTACTGGCGAGTTGATCGGCAATGCGCTGAACCGGAAGAGCGGCGCGCTGGCGCAGATCGACCTGGCGTTCCGCCTGGCGCGGGAACACGCGCCGCATGCGCAACTGGTCTACAACGATTACATGGGGCCGGGCAAGGACAGCGCCAGGCATCGCGCTGGCGTGCTGTCGATGCTGGCCGAGTTGAAGGCGCGCGGCACGCCGGTGCATGCGCTGGGCCTGCAAAGCCATATCGGCGCGTGGGGCGGTGACAGCGAAGCGCGCACGCGCAGCCTGC
Source organism: Burkholderiaceae bacterium (assembly GCA_019751755.1). GTDB lineage: Bacteria > Pseudomonadota > Gammaproteobacteria > Burkholderiales > Burkholderiaceae_D > Rugamonas. Next base: position 6,249 of record JAIENA010000104.1, read on the forward strand.
GCGACTGGCGCGCTTTCCTCGACGAAGTGAGCGGCATGGGGCTCGATTTGCTGATCACGGAATTCGACGTCAGCGACAAGGACTTGCCGGCCGATGTGGCGCAACGCGACGCCGCCGCCGCCGCCATTGCGCGTGATTTCCTGGAGCTCACCCTGAGCTACCCGCGCTGCCGCGATTTCCTGCTGTGGGGCATGAGCGACGATGTCAGCTGGCTGCAGTCGTGGAAGGATGCGAAACGCCGCGACGGTCTGCCGTCGCGGCCAACGCCGTATGATGCGCAGTTGCAGGCCAAGCCGATGCGGGGCGCGATTGCCGAGGTGTTGAAGGCCATGCCGGTGCGGGCCGCGTAATTGACGCCGGCCTGCGGCGCGCTGCCGCAGGCCGGATGCGTGCCTGGCGCGTCATCGGGCCGGTTGGTCGAGCGGCGCGGCGCGCCGCCGAAATCGGGTGTCGCCTCAGCCGGGATACGGATCGATCGGCGCGATCTTGCCATCGGCAGCGTGGTGCAATTGCGCCATTTTGACGCAACGCAGGTGCGTCACGCCGCGCGACAGGCTGCTGTCGTGATAGAACAAATACCAGCGGCCTTCGAAGGCGCAGATCGAGTGGTGCGTGGTCCAGCCGATCACCGGGCTCAAAATACGGCCCTGGTAGGTATAGGGCCCATAGATATCGTCGGCGGTCGCGTAGCAGATGTTGTGCGTGTCGCCGGTCGAATAGGACAGGAAATATTTTCCGCCATGCCAATGCAGCCACGGGCCTTCAAAATAGCGGCGCTCATGGTCGCCCGCCAGCAGCGGATTGCCTTCCGGGTCCAGGATCAGCAGTTCGCGCGGCGCCTCGGCGAACTGTTTCATGTCTTCCGACAGGCGCGCCAGGCGCGGTCCCAGCGCCGCTTCGTGCGCTTGCGGTTCCGCATGTGCCGCGTGGTAGGTGTTATTGCGGTAGTGTTGCAACTGGCCGCCCCAGATGCCGCCGAAGGCCATGTAGTGCGCGCCATCGTGCTCCAGCACGCACGGGTCGATCGAATAGCTGCCCTCGATTGGTTGCGGCTCGGCGCGGAACGGGCCGCCCGGCGCATCGCCCAGCGCGACGCCGATCTGGAACAGCCCGTCGGCGCGCTTGGCCGGGAAATACAGGTAATACTTGCCATCCTTGTGCGCCGCGTCCGGCGCCCACATCTGGCGCGCGGCCCACGGCACATCCCTGACGTGCAGCGCGACGCCATGATCGGTGGCCGCCGCGCCGGGGCGTTCCAGCGAGAGCACGTGGTAATCCTCCATCGCGAAGTGGTCGCCATTGTCATTGAAGGCGATGCCCGCCTCGATGTCGTGTGACGGATAAATGTAGATGCGGCCATCGAACACGTGGGCCGACGGATCGGCGGTGTAAATGTGGCGGACAAGGGGCGGCGCGATTTCGCGCGCGGCCAGCGCCGCGGCGTGCTCGCCTTGCAGTTGGTGAGGCATGGCAGTCCAGTCTAAAGGTAACAGTCAAAAAAACGGAGCGATGGCCGGGTCAGGCCGCCTTGGGCGCGCGCCGCGCGGCCAGTTCGCGCTCGATCTGCACTTCCATGCCCTTGCGGATTTCATAGAACCCCAGGCACGCTACGCACAGCAGGAAAGGCGCGGAGGCATACAAGCTGACCGCCGTGCGGATGCCGTCCACGGCGGCGGCCCCCTGCAGCGTGGCGTGCGCATCGTAGCCATAGTGCGACAGCAGGCCCGCCACCAGGGCGCTGCCCAGGCTCAGGCCGGCTTTCAGGCCGAAAATAATCGCGGAGAACAGCAGCGCCGTGGCGCGGCGGTTGTTTTTCCATTCGGAGTAATCGGCGACGTCGGCAATCATGGCCCACAGCAGCGGGATCGTGATGCCGTAGAAGAAGCCATGTGCGATCTGCGACGCAAACACCAGGCCGATGGCGTGTGGTGGATAGACATAAAACGCCAGCAAGAACAGGGTCGAAACAAGCAGTGCCCCGCCAAAGGTGTTGCGCTTGCCAAAGCGGTCCGCCAATGGCTTGGAAAAGCCGATGCCGGCGATCATGAACACAATGCCGCCCGCGTTGAACAGGCTGAAGCCGGAAGTGGCGGCATCTGCCGGCCAATGGAAGGTGGTCAGCCCCATGCTGGTCAGGCCATGGTTGAGGCTATCGATAAAACCATTGAAACCGAGGCCGCGCAGGAAGGCCGCGAGGGCCTCTTGCTGCAGGTAATTCTTGAAGTAATAGATCATCATGCCGCCTTTCAGCGCCAGTGTCACGAAGATCAGGATGGTCAGCACCAGCATGATGAGCCAGGGCCGGTTGCCGATCAGGTCGGCCACGTCCTGGTGCACGCTGGAGCGCTGCGCCGGTGACGGCACGATGCGTTCGCGGGTGGTGATGAAGGTCACCAGGAAGCACAGCGTACCGGCGCCGGCAAACACCATCATGGTGCGCTGGAAGCCCAGCATCTTGTCGCCGTCGCCCAGGATCAGCACCAGCGGCAGCAACAGCACCTGGATAATGAATTGCGCCACCATCACCGCCACGAAGCGGTAGGCCGACAGGCTGTTGCGCTCGGCCATGCTGCCCGTCAGCACGCCGCTGAGCGCTGCGTAGGGCAGGTTATTGGCGGAGTACACCAGCATCAGCAGCACATAGGTGAGCGCGGCATAGGCGACCTTGCCGCCGGGCGGCAGGTCTGGCGTGCTGAAGGCGAGGATGGCGATGGCGCCAAACGGAACCGCCGTCCATAAAATCCAGGGACGAAACTTGCCCCAGCGGGTGTGCGTGCGGTCCGCGATCAGACCCATCAGCGGATTGAAGCAGGCACCGGCCAGGCCGCCCAGGAAGATAATGGTGGCCGCCGTGGTGGGCGGTAGTTGGTAGACGTCGGTGTAAAAGAAGGCGATGAAGGTCAGCAGGGTTTGGAAGATCAGGTTGGCGGCCAGGTCGCCCAGGCTGTAGCCGATCTTCTCCAGGGTGGGCACGGCATCGCCCGCGTGGTTGCGTGTCATGAAGTGTCTCGTCGTAATTATTATGCTGGTGATAGCGTACCATAAAATTCAAACATAAAATGTAAGGCGCTACCATTTTTTGGCGCCGAACCACCCCGCGCGCCGCGCGCGGGGCGCCAATGAACGGAATTTGCGCTGTGCTACACTGCCAAAATGTCCACCGCAACCAAAAAACCAAGAACCAGCAGCGCACGGCGCGCGCCCAGCATGGCCGATGTGGCCCGGATGGCGGGCGTGTCGGAGATGACCGTGTCGCGTGTCATGAACCATTCCGACAAGGTGCATGAAGATACCCGCAACAAAGTCGCGCAAGCCATGGCGGCGCTCAGCTACGCGCCGAACCAGCTGGCCCGCGGCCTGGCCGGCGCGCGCCCGATCCGGGCCGGCTTTATGTACAGCTATCCGACCGGCCCCTACCTGACCGAATTCTTGCGCGGCTTGCTGGCGGCGGCCACCCTCACCAATATCCAGCTGGTGGTGGAGAAGTGCGAGCTGGGGCAATCGCCTGCCGCGCCGACCCAGCGCATGCTGGCGCAGCAACTGGACGGCATGATCCTGCCGCCGCCGCTGTGCGATATGCTGGCCATCACCGATCCGGTGCTGGCGGCCGGCATTCCGCTGGTCGCGGTTGCCTGCGGTCCGATCGATCCCCGCATCAACGCCATCATGATCGACGACCGTCAGGCCGCCTACGACATGACGCGCCATTTGCTGCGCCTGGGCCACCGCCGCATTGGCTTTATCACCGGCAATCCGGAGCAGTCGGTGACCAAGCCGCGCCTCGATGGCTATCGTGCCGCGCTGCAAGAGTGTGGTGGCGACATGGCGCGCGAACTGGTGGTGCCGGGCATGTTTCATTACCGTTCCGGCCTGGAAGCGGCGGAAACCCTGCTGGCGCTGGCCGAGCGTCCCAGCGCCGTGTTTGCCAGCAATGACGATATGGCGGCCGGTGTGGTGGCGGTGGCGCACAAGATGGGACTCGATGTGCCGGGCGACTTGACGGTGGTCGGGTTCGACGATACCGCGCTGGCCACCACCATCTGGCCGGAGCTGACCACTGTGCACCAGCCGATTGCGGACATGGCGGAGATGGCGGTGCGCTGCCTGGTCGAGCAGGTGAAACAGATCCGCCAGCGCAAGGCGCCGCTGGTGCAGCAGCAGGTGGTCGAGTTCACCTTGATCCGGCGCCAGTCGGACGCGGCGCCAAGGCTGCGGCCGCGCAGCGCGGTGCTGGCGTAGGCCGGGCGGCGTTGGCTGCCCGGGGGAGGGGCTTATTTGGCCTTGCCGGCCAGGCGGGTCGGCGGTCGCAGCCTTGGCGCGGCGTCGGACTGGCGCCGGACCAGCACATATTCCATCACCGTCTGTTCCGGTCGCGCGTCGTCGCCGTCACGCTTGGCGCGGATCTGTTGCACCACGAAGCGCACCGCCGCCTCCGCCATGTCCGCAATCGGCTGCCGCACGGTGGTCAGTTCCGGCCAGATCGTGGTGGCCAGCGGCGTATCGTCGAAGCCGGCCACGGTCAGGTCGCCCGGCACATCGAGGCCCAGGCGGTGCGCCACCGCCACCACCGCCGCCGCCATGTCGTCGTTGCTGGCGAAGATCGCAGTCGGACGGGTTGCCAATGCCAGCAGCGCTTCGGCCGCATCGAGGCCGGAACGGTACGTAAACAAACCGGCTGCGATCAGTTCCGGCGCGTCCGGCAGCTTGTGGGCTGCCATGGCGGCCTGGAAGCCGGCCAGGCGGCGCGCGCTGACGCTCTGGTTCGGATTGCCTGTCACAAAGCCAATGCGCTGGTGGCCCAGCGCCACCAGGTGGCTGGCCATGCTGTAGGCCGCCTGGAAGTCGTCGATGCTGACCCCGCCCACGCGTGGATCCGGGGTGCCGCACGCCACGGTCACGGCCGGCGTGCCGGCTTCGGTGATCAGATCGATCAGTTTCTTGTCATCGCACAGCGGTGGCGGCACGATGATGCCGTCGATGCCATTGGCAATCAGGCGGCGCGCCTGCTCGCGCGCATCGTCCTCGCACTTTTCCACCACCAGCTGCACATTGTTGGAACTGGCCTGGTTCAGCAAGCCGACCAGGAATTCACTGATATAGCCGGCACTGGGATTGGAATACAGGAAGCCGACACGCATCGCGTGCGAACCGGCCAGGCGGCGCGCCACCTGGTTCGGCGTGTAGTTCAGCGAGGCGACCGCCGCCATGACCTTGGCGCGGGTTTTTTCCCGGACTTTCGCATCGCCGTTCATGACGCGCGATACCGTCATCGGCGACACGCCGGCCAGTTCCGCCACGTCGGACATGGTCGGGGCGTGTGGTCGTTGCCCGTCGGCGGGAAGAGGTGGAGTTGTCATCGGTATCAGTAATGTTTGCGCTATTTATAAGGCCAGACTTTACCACAAGCGATTTACCCATTGCCAGGAGCATAGGGGAAGCGCAGCTGGCGATAGGTGTCGAGGCCGTAACGAGGCGGTGTGACGCCGGCCGGCAGTGGCAGGCCTGAGACCGACTGGAAATAGGCGATGCAGGCGTCGCGCCACAGTTGCGCGTTGTCCAGCTGGCGTTGCAGGCGGGCGGCGGTTTCCTGGTGGCGGCGCCGGTCGATGTCCGGTGCCAGCGCGGCCCATTGCGCTTGCATCGCCTTCACCGCATCCACGCCGCGGTCATAATGGCCGATAAGTTCGTGCCACAGCGTGCGCCCGGACGCCATGCGGTAATCCCACGGCAGGTGATGGAACCACAGCAGCTGCTGCTCCGGCGTGGTGCGCGGATCGGCCAGCAGCCTGGCCAGTCCGGGCGCGTACTGGGCAATCGCATTGCTGCCGGTGGCGCTGCGGTCGAAGCCGATGCCGTCGCTGGCGGCGCGGTGGTAATACACGGGATTCCAGTCCGGACGCTCCAGGTTGTCCACCCACGGCGCGGGGCCGTGATGGTGCCCGCTGCCCATCATGTGGTGCAGGCCCAGCGGGGTCATGTAATCGACCACCGCTTCGCGCGAATCCATCATCATGGTGCTGACGGCGTCGCGCACACGGGTCTCGCGGCTAAAAGTCTGCGCCACCCACTCGTCGGCGAGCGCGCGGGCGTCGGCGCGCGGGTCCCATGCCAGGCGGCCGAAGGCGTACCAGTTGGCCTGGTCGAAATGCGAGCCGCTCCAATTGCGGTCGGTGCCGATGTTGGCCACGCCGGCCATGCCGGACAGCCGGCCGGGCGCCTGCTCCAGCACGTCGGCCACGGTGTGCCGCCGGCCTGGCGGCGCGGCGCGGTGGGTGTCGCTGCTGAGCGTTTCCCGGAACAGTGGCGCCAGATAGGCCAGGTCGGTGGAAAAGCCCAGATATTCCTTGGTGATCTGGAACTCCATCATTAGCGGCGTGCCCGGCATCGCGCCGAACAGTGGGTGGAATGGTTCGCGCGGCTGGAAGTCGATCGCGCCGTTCTTGACCTGCACCAGCACATTGGGCGCGAATTGGCCATCGAGCGGGCTGAATTCGTCATAGGCCTGCTTGGCCCGGTCATCGGTTTTGCTGCCGCCCGGCGCATACACAAACGCGCGCCACATCACCGCGCCATGATGCGGCGCCAGTGCCTCTGCCAGCATATTGGCGCCATCGACGTGGCTGCGCTGGTAGTCTTGCGGCCCCGGCTGGCCCTCGGAATTGGCCTTGACCAGGAAGCCGCCAAAGTCGGGAATCGCCTGGTAGAGTTCATTGGCCTTGCGTCGCCACCAGGCCCGTACAGCCGGATCGAGCGGATCGGCGCTGGCGGTTTCCTTCAACTCCAGCGGCGTGGAAAAACGCACCGACAGATAGACCCGGATGCCATACGGGCGGAACACCTTGGCCAGTGTGGCGGCCTTGGCGATAAAGGCCGGCGTCAGCATGTCCGCCTTGGCGTTGACGTTGTTGAGCACCGTGCCATTGATGCCGAGCGATGCGTTGGCGCGCGCATAGTCGGTGTAGCGGGCATCGATGAGATCGGGCAGCGCCCACCAGTCCCAGATCGACTGGCCCGCATAGCCGCGTTCCACATGGCGGTCCGGGTTATCCCAGTGGTTCAAAACGCGCAGCGCGAGGCGCGGCGTGCTGGCCGACGCCAGCGGCGCGCCAGTGCCCGCCGCGCGCAGCCACGCGAAGCTGCCGTACAGCAGGCCGGCATCGGTATTGGCGGCCACCAGGAACACCTGTTTGCCTTGCAGGCGGATGCGGCGCAGGACATAGCCTTCCGAACCGGCCGCCGCCAGCGCCGCCGCCAGCGCGGGGCTGTCGCGCACGGCCTGCGGCAGGTCGGCGCCACGCGCCAGCACCAGTGCGCCGTGCCGCGGCGCATGGACCGTGGCCGGCGCCTGGCCCAGCAGGCCGGACAAGCCGCGCCGCAGTTCCGCCAGCGCCACCTCAACGGTGGGCGAGGATGGCGCCAGGCGGACGATGGCGCGCGCCTGGTCTTGCAGCTGCGCGCGCGCGGCGCCTTGCAGCGGCGCGTAGCGCAGCCAGAGCGCGTAGCCGTCTTCGTCCGGGACTGACGCAGGCTTAGGCGCGGCGGTGGCCGGCAACATTGCCAGCAGCATCGTCAGCAACATTGCCAGCAACAACCACGGCAACCGCGTTCCGCGCGTGGTCGGCAGCGGCGTGCGGTAGCGCGGGGCGTGTATCGGCTGGGGCATGTCGACTCCAAAAAAGATCAGCTGGTTCATGGTGCGCGGGGGCTTTCTTGCGGGCCGAGATAGGTATCGCGCAGGCCGCCGGTATCGATCACCAGTGATTGCAGCACGATGCCGGGATCAAGCGCGCGGAATTTCAAGGTATGCAGGCCAGGCCGGCTGACGGTGTGGCGCGACCGGTGCAGCGCGGCGCCGTCCGCAACCCAGCGTTCCCAGTCTCTCTCGCTGAAGCCGGCATGCAGGTTGACGATGTGCGGCGGCGCATCGTCAAACCAGACCGCGTAACGCAAACCGGCGCCCGGCTGGAAATTCAGGGTTGGCGCCAGCGTGGCGCGCACCGTGACCGGGCCGCTGCTGCGCAGCTGCACGCGGTATTCCAGCACGGGGGCGGCGTCGTCCGGCGCCGTCGGGTCCGGCGTGGCCGGGCTGGTTGTCATGCCGGACAGCGTGCGGCCGTGGCCAGGAATGCGCAGCCAGCGGCGGCCGGCCGGCGCGGATGCGGCGCTGAAGTGTTCCGCTTCGATGGCGACCACGCCATCGGCCTCAAGGAAGGTGCCGGATGGTGCGGCGGCGTGATCGACGTTGGCGCGGCGCAGCGGCAGCGTGATGTCCACCGTGGCGCCGTCGCCGCCACGCACTGTCAGCCGGGCCTCGGTCACGCCTGGCGGGACCTGGTCCCATTGCACGTTGACCAGCACCCGCTGCTCCTGGTCGATGATGCCCTGCGGCTGATCGAGCGTGACCCAGGGCGCGCTGGCGCTGACGTGATAGTTCAGCGGCGCCTGGCCACGGTTGAACACTTCAATGTAGCGCGGCTTGCGCGACACCGGGTCCAGCGCCGGCAGGGCGGCGGGCGGGCCATCCGCCGGCCAGGCCTGCTGGCTGCCTTCCACCGCGACGCCCAGCGCGGCCGCTTGCGGCAGTGTCAGTTCGCGCACGGCCGGCATCACGTTTTCCGGCGGCTGGTTCCATGAGGTATAGCCGATATGGGTCTGGTCCATCATGTGGTTCCACTTGCCGCTGGCGGTTTCGAGGTTGTAGCGGCGCGTGAGCGCGGCGTCCTGCGCAAACAGGGCGCGCACCCGCGCCGCCAGGCCATTGGTGGCGCTGCGGCCCTGCTGCGCGTACAGGCCATTCAAGCCGGCGCTGACATACATCGCGTTCAGCACCGCGCCGGCCTTGACCGGATGCAGCACCAGCTGGAAGTAAGCGTCGCGCTGGGCGGCGGGCAGCTTGGCGTTGATGGCGTCGGCGCGCGCCGCCAGCGCTTCATAGTCGCGTGCAATGCGGCGCGCTTCGTCATCATGCAGCAGGCTGTAGGTGGTGGGCGTCAGCATTTCTGGTTTGCGGCGGCCGTTGTACTGCGTGTACCTGGCCACGATATCGGCGATGTCCTGCGCGTGTTCCGGTCCGAATTCGCGCGTGGCCCACTGGCGCAGATAGTCATCCATGCGCTCGACCGTCATCGCTTGCGGGTTCCAGGCCTGAGTCAGGAAGAACTCGATCGGCACCTCCATGGGCTTCAGGTCGCCGACATTGACCACCCACATGCGGCGCGCATGGTATTCCCACGCCAGCGTCATTTGCTCCCAGATCTTCGGGATCGGCGTCACATTGATCCATTTATAGGAACGCGGACCACCCACGTAATCAAAGTGGTAATACACGCCGGCGCCGCCGCTGCGCGCGCGCTCGGCCGCGGTTGGCAGGCGGCGGATGTTGCCCCAGTTGTCGTCGCACCACAGCAGCATCACGTCGTCTGGCACGCGCATGCCCAGTTCATAGTATTGCTGCACTTCCTTGTACAAGGCCCACAGTTGGGGCACCTGTTCGACTTTCGGGTTGATTTCAGCGGCGATCAACTGGCGCTGGTCGGCCACGATGCGCTCGAGCAGGCTGGTATTGGCTGCCGCCGACATCGGCTCGTCGCCGTCGCCGCGCATGCCGATGGTAATCACCTTGTCAAAATCACGGGTCTGGCGCAGGCCGCCGCGCCAGAATCTGCGCAGGCTGTCGCCGTTGCGGGTGTAGTCCCAGGGGCCGCTGCCCAGGTTTTTCCAGTCCTGCTGCGCGCGCATCATTGGTTCATGATGCGAGGTGCCCATGACGATGCCAAAGCGATGCGCCAGTTCGCCATTGCGCGGGTCGTCATTGAAGAACGCCGAGCCCCACATCGCGGGCCACAGGTAATTGCCGCGCAGGCGCAGGATCAGCTCAAACACTTTTTCGTAGAAGGCGTGGTTGTAGCCGCTGAATTTTTCCTTGGCCCAGCCGGTCAAGGCGGGCTGCTCGTCGTTGAGGAAGATGCCCCGGTATTGCACTGCCGGGGCGTCGCTGATGATGCCGGGCGCGTGGGCATAGACCTGGTCGCGGCGCGTCGCCGGCACGTCGGCCCACCAATACCATGGCGACACGCCGATTTGTTCCGATAACGTGTAGATGCCATAGATGGCGCCGCGCCGGTCGCTGCCAGCGATGACCAGCGCCCGCTCCACGCCCGGCAGCGGGTTGGTGACGGTGCGCATTTGGAACCCCTCCCACTTGCCGCGCAGGGTGTCGGCGTCGATCACGCCTTGCGCGGCCAAGCGGTCGATCAGCGCGCTTTTGCCCAGGGTGCCGATGATCACGACGTCCCGGCCCTGCGCTTGTTTGTCGTGTCGCAGCACCGGCAACAGCGTGGTGACGCGCCTGAGATCGGCTTGCAGGTCGGTGGCGGCGCGCAGCACGCCCGGGTCGTCATCGGGATCGACAAACAGGATGGCGCTCTTGCCGGCCTCCGCCAGCGCCACCGCTTCCGGTGCCGGGCGGCTGAACGACGTCACGCGCTGCTGACCGATGGCCGATGCCGGTGGCGTCGCAGCGCTGAGCAGCACCGTGACAAGCAGGGTGAACAGGGGGGCCGAGTAGCGGATCAAGGCCTGTGCCAATGCCTGTGTGAGTGCAGGCCCGGTCATGGACGGCTCCCGCAAGTCTGCCGCAACACCTGTAGCGGTACGGCGTCTGCCAGTGCGCGGTAGCCGGCGGCGGACGGATGCAGGCCGTCGCCGGAATCGTAGGCCTTGTCGAGATGGGCCGGGCGGGCCGGGTCGCGCAGCGCGGCGTCGAAATCGACCACATGGTCGAACACGCCGCTGCTGCGCATCCAGTCATTGAGCGCCACCCGGTCCGCTTCGTTCTCCGCTTCCGGATGGTAGTAGCCGCTGCCGGCGTAGGGCGTGATGGTGGCGCCCAGCAGGCAGACCCCGTGTGCGTGGGCCTGGTCGGCCAGTTGGCGATAGGCCGCTTGCATGTCGGCCAGCAGGCGCTGGCGGTCGGCGGGGGTGTCCGGGCTGTTGCGGTGCTGGCCGCCCATGTCGTTGACGCCAATTAAGACCAGCGCATGGGTCACGCCCGCGCGGCCTATCACATCGCGCAGGAAGCGGGCCGACAGGTTGGGGCCCAGGCCGTCGCGCAGCAGGCGCCCGCCGCCGATGCCGGCGTTGACCACGCCGACCGGCAGGTTGGCGGCGCGCAGCCGTGTGGCCAGCACGTCGGTCCAGCGGGTATTGCTGTCATTGACGACGCCGTAGCCGTCGGTGATCGAGTCGCCAATCGCCACCATGGCGCGACTGGCGGCGTCGGCCAGTACTTCGACGTCGCTCAGGACATACCAGCGCGGCACTGACTGCGCCTGCGGCCACGCGGCGTCGGCCACGCGGTTGCCGGGCAACAGATAGCTGTTGCTGCGGGAACCCGGGTGGCCGGTCTGGCGTGCCGGTTCGGCGCTGAAATGCAGTGAAATCGCCACATCGCCCCCGGCGCCGACGGCCAGATCGACCGGGTCGCTATAGAACTCCGCGCCGGCCGGGATCATGACCTGGCTGCGGCCATTGAAGCTCAACGCGCGCAGCGTGGCGCCATCGACATCGGCGCTGCCCAGTTTGGGTGCCAGCGCGATGCTGGCGGCGTCGACTTGCAGTGGCGCGACGCCGAACGCATTCGACAGCCGCACCCGCACCCGCTTGCCGCCCAGCGACAGCCGCGCCACCTGGCGCAAGCTGGCGTTGCGCCAGTGCTGCCCTGGCAGCGCGTTGTCGCCCTCGGGCACCATCTGCGCCGTGCCCCAGGCGGCCACCCAGTGCTCTGGATGGCTTTGCGCGGCGTCCGCCATGGTTGTGCTGAGCAGGCAAATTGCCAGCGCGGCATGCCGCATGCTGGATCGGATGGTTTTCATGATGGCGGTCTCCACGTACATGTTATGGGTTGACTTGCTTAGGCAAATCCTTCAAACTCAAAATGTTAGCGCTATTTATTTTAGGGTATGAGAATGGTTGACGCAACAAATACAAATCTTTCCAGCACGCCGCTGATCGTCCGGATGCGTGTGATCCCGGTCGCGGGGCGCGACAGCATGCTGTTGAACCTGTGTGGTGCGCATGCGCCGTTCTTCACCCGCAACCTGGTGCTGCTGGAAGACAGTGCCGGCCGCACCGGTATGGGCGAGGTGCCGGGCGGCGCCGGCATCTTGCGGGCGCTGGAAAACGTGATACCGCTGGTGGAGGGCAGCCAGGTCGGTCGCTACAACGGCACTTTGCAGCGCTTGCGCGAGGCCATCGCCAATAAAAATGTGAGCGGTCAACAATACCAGGTCACGTCGGCCGCCGAGGCTGCCGTGCTGAAACAGCCGCATGAAATCAACCTGCGGTTGGAGAACGTGGTGACGGCGGTCGAGGCGGCGCTGCTCGATTTGCTGGGTCAGCACCTCGGCGTGCCGCTCTGCGCCTTGCTGGGCGCAGGCCAGCAGCGCGACACGGTGCCGATGCTGGCGTACCTGTTTTATGTCGGCGACCGGCGTCAGACCGACCTCGATTACCTGGCTGGCAGCGGCGCGGCGGAGCACTGGTATCAACTGCGCCACCAGCCGGCGCTGACGCCCGAAGCCATCGCCGACCAGGCCGCTGCCTGTGTGGCGCGCTATGGTTTCAAGGACTTTAAATTGAAGGGCGGCGTGATGCGCGGTGCCGACGAGATGGCGGCGGTGGCGGCGATCAAGGCGCGCTTCCCCGACGCGCGCGTGACGCTGGACCCGAATGGCGCCTGGTCGCTGCGCGACGCGGTCGACCTGTGCCGTGGCCAGGGCCATTTGCTGGCGTATGCGGAAGATCCGTGCGGTCCGGAAGACGGCTACTCGGGGCGCGAAATCATGGCCGAATTCCGGCGCGCCACCGGGATCGCCACCGCGACCAATATGGTGGCCACCGATTGGCGGCAAATGGCGCATTCGCACTTGCTGGGGGCGGTCGATATTCCGCTGGCCGACCCGCATTTCTGGACCATGCAGGGCTCCGTGCGTCTGGCGCAGCTGTGCGCCGACTGGGGCCTGACCTGGGGTTCGCATTCGAATAACCATTTTGACGTGTCGCTGGCCATGTTCACCCATGTGGCGGCGGCGGCCCCGGGCCAGATCACGGCGATTGACACGCACTGGATCTGGCAGGAAGGGCAGGAACGTCTGACGCTGCAACCGCCATGCATCGTGGACGGCGGCGTGGCGGTGTCGCAGGCGCCGGGACTGGGGATCACGCCCGACCTGGAGCGCATCGCAGCGGCCCATGCGCTGTATAAACAAGTCGCCGGCACGGCGCGCGACGATGCGATGGCGATGCGCTACCTGGTGCCCGGCTGGACTTACAACCCGAAACAACCGAGTTTTGCAAAGGACTGAATATGACGAAAGAATGGAAAGCAGCCGATTATTTGCCGGCCGACCTGGAACGCGCGCTGCTGGTGGGACGGGTCTGGCGCGACAACGTGGGCCCGTGCGTGGTGCTGGTGCGCGCCGGCCAGGTGTTCGATATCACGGCGCACTGCGCCACGGTGTCGGACTTGCTGGAGCGCGACGATTTGCTGGCCTTTGCGCGCAGCGTCCCGGGCCAAGCGCTGGGCGATGCCGCCGCGCTGATCGCCGCCTCCCTGGCCCCGCCAGAGGGCAATGCTGTGCGCCTGCTGGCGCCGTGCGACTTGCAGGCGATTAAAGCGTGCGGTGTGACCTTTGCCGTCAGCCTGCTCGAACGCGTGATCGAAGAGCAGGCCGGTGGCGATGCGGCGCGCGCCGATGCCTTGCGCGCCAGCCTGTTGCACGATATCGGCAGCGACCTGTCGGCCATCAAACCGGGTTCGCCGGAAGCGGAAGCGCTGAAACAGCAATTCATCGCGCGTGGCGCCTGGTCGCAATATATGGAAGTGGGGATCGGCCCCTATGCCGAAGTGTTTTCCAAGTCGCAGCCGATGTCGGCCGTGGGGCTGGGGGCGGACGTTGGCTTGCACCCGGCATCGCACTGGAACAATCCGGAACCGGAAATCGTGCTGGCCGTCACCAGCCGCGCGCAGGCCGTCGGCGCGACGCTGGGCAACGACGTCAACTTGCGTGACATCGAAGGGCGCAGCGCGCTGTTGCTGGGCAAGGCCAAGGACAACAATGGTTCGTGCGCGCTGGGCCCGTTTATCCGCCTGTTTGACGAGCATTACACCATCGACACCGTGCGCCAGGCCGAGGTGCGCCTGCGCATCGAAGGCGCCGAGGATGACTTCGTGCTCGATGGCGAATCGCGCATGCGTGAAATCAGCCGCGATCCGCTCGACCTGGTGGCGCAAACCTGTGGCGCGCACCACCAGTATCCGGACGGCTTCATGCTGTTCCTCGGCACCATGTTCTCGCCGATCAAGGACCGTGGCGCGCCCGGCGCGGGTTTTACCCACAAGCTGGGTGACAGGGTCAGTATCAGCAGCGGCGCGCTGGGGACCTTGGTCAACCATGTCCAGCGCAGCGATGCGATTGCCCCCTGGACCTTTGGCGTGCGCGCCCTGTATGCCAACCTGGCGCAGCGCGGCCTGCTGAAAGGTGCGCAATGACAGTGACCGAGAAAATCGACAGCCAGTCGACGACACGCCAGCCGATGGCGTATGCCATTTACCCGAGCCTGGCCGGCCAGCGCGTGCTGATCACGGGCGGCGGCACCGGCATAGGCGCCACGCTGGTCGATGCCTTTGCACGGCAGGGCGCGCAGGTGGCGTTTATCGATATCGCCGAGCAGGCCTCGCGCGCGCTGGTGGCGTCGCTGGCGGCCCAGGAGGGCATCCGGCATGCGCCGCGTTTTTATCCGTGCGACTTGACCGATATGGCGGCGCTGGCGGCCACGCTGGCGCAAATCGAGCAGGACATCGGCCCGGTGCAAGTGCTGCTGAACAATGCCGCCAATGACAAGCGCCACACGGTGGACGAAGTCACGCCGCAATACTGGGACGACAGTTTTGCCGTCAACCTGCGCCACCAGTTCTTTTGCGCCCAGGCCGTGGCGCCGGGGATGCGGGCGGCCGGCACCGGCGTGATTCTCAATTTTGGCTCGATCTCGTGGTATCTGGCGCTGGGCAACCTGACTTTATATATGACCGCCAAGGCCGCCATCGAGGGCTTGACGCGGGGACTGGCGCGCGACCTGGGCGCCGACGGCATCCGCGTCAACTGCGTGATTCCCGGCTCGGTGCGCACCGAGCGCCAGATGACGCTGTGGTATTCACCCGAAGCCGAGCAGCAGATCCTCAACGCGCAATGCCTGCGCCAGCGGGTCGAACCGGAAGACGTGGCGGCGCTGGCGCTGTTCCTGGCGTCGGACAATGCGGGCCGCTGCTCGGGCCGTGATTACTTTGTTGATGCGGGATGGTACGGGGCATGACGATCTTGAATACGACGGTTGAATGCCTGTGGCCGCTCGGCGCCACGCTGGCCGAAGGCCCTTTCTGGGACGCGCGGCAGGGCGCACTGACGTTTGTCGATATCAAAGGCAACAGCGTGCACCGCTGCGACGAAGACGGCGGCGCGCGCGTGACGTGGACCTTGCCGGACCAGGTCGGGTTTGCGCTGCCGCTGGCCGATGGCGCGCTGTTGTGCGGCCTGCCCGGCAAATTGGTGCGTTTTGATCCGCACGGCGGCGCGCTGGAAACGTTGCTGGCGCTGGAAAGCGATCTCCCGGGCAACCGCAGTAATGACGGTTATATCGATGCGGCCGGGCGACTGTGGTTCGGCACCATGGATAACGGTGAAAAGGCCGCCACCGGCGCCTTGTACCAGTGGGATGGCCAGCGCCTGCAACGACGTGATGAAGGTTACATTATCACCAATGGTCCGTGCATCAGTCCCGATGGCCGCACGTTTTATCACACCGATACGCTGGCCAAGCAGATTTACGCGTTCGACCTGGCGCCGGACGGTACGCTCGCCAACAAGCGCGTGCTGATCCGCACCGCCGCGCCGGGCCATCCGGACGGCACCGCCATCGATGCCGAAGGCACGCTGTGGGTCGCGATGTTCCGTGGCGCCCGCATCGACCGCTATGCGCCGGATGGCACTTTGATGGGTTCCATCGCCATGCCGTGCTCGAACATCACCAAGGTGGCCTTTGGCGGCGCCGACCTGCGCACGGTGTTTGTCACCACGGCGCGCAAGGGCCTGACGGTCGAGGAGTTGAGCCGCGAACCGCTGGCCGGCAGCCTGTTCCGCTTCCGCACCGATGCGCCCGGACTGCCCCAGCATGTATTGACGCCAGCGATTTCACGCCCGTGATTTGACCAGAGAACCGAGATGACCAATTTTAATAAGCCGGCCCGCCGCTTCCGCTCGCAGGACTGGTTCGACAATCCCGACCATATCGACATGACGGCGCTGTATCTGGAGCGCTTTATGAATTACGGCATTACGCCGGAAGAATTGCGTTCGGGCCGCCCGATCATCGGCATTGCCCAAAGCGGCAGCGATATCAGCCCGTGCAACCGGATCCACCTGGAACTGGCCAAGCGCGTGCGCGATGGCATCCGCGACGCCGGTGGCATCGCGATGGAATTCCCGCTGCATCCTATTTTTGAAAATTGCCGCCGCCCGACCGCCGCGATTGACCGTAACCTGGCCTATCTGGGGCTGGTCGAGATCCTGCATGGCTATCCGATCGACGCCGTGGTGCTGACCACCGGCTGCGACAAGACCACCCCGGCCCAGTTGATGGCCGCCGCCACGGTGGATATCCCGGCGATTGTGCTGTCGGGCGGTCCCATGCTCGACGGCTGGCTCGATGGCGAGTTGGTGGGCTCCGGCGCGGCGATCTGGAAAGGCCGCAAGCAACTGGCGGCGGGCCAGATCGACAACGAAAAATTCCTGCAAATCGCCGCCGCGTCGGCGCCATCGGCGGGGCACTGCAACACCATGGGCACCGCCTCGACCATGAATGCGCTGGCCGAGGCATTGGGCATGTCGCTGACCGGCTGTTCCGCGATTCCCGCGCCTTACCGTGAACGGGGTCAAATGGCCTATGAAACCGGCAAGCGCATCGTCGCCATGGCGCACGAGGATCTGCGCCCGTCGGCGGTGCTGACGCGCGATGCGTTCCTCGACGCGATCGTCGTCAATGCCGCGATTGGCGGCTCCACCAATGCGCAGCCGCACATCATGGCGATGGCGCGCCATGCGGGCGTCGAATTGCATCCGGACGACTGGATGGATTATGGTCACGATGTGCCGCTGCTGCTCAATATGCAGCCGTCCGGTAAATTCCTGGGCGAGCGCTTCCACCGCGCGGGCGGCGTGCCGGCCATCATGTGGGAGCTGGAACAGGCGGGAAAACTGCGCTCGAAGCGCCCCACCGTGACGGGGAAGTCGATGGCGGACAACCTGTCCGGCCGCGCCACCTGCGACCGCGAAGTGATTTATCCGTATGCGGCGCCGCTGCGCGAGCAGGCCGGTTTCATGGTCTTAAAAGGCAACCTGTTCGACTTCGCCATCATGAAAACGTCGGTGATTTCCGAACAGTTCCGTGCGCGCTACCTGAGCCGTCCGGGCCACGAAAACGTGTTCGAGTGCCGCGCCGTGGTGTTCGAGAGCTCCGATGATTACCACCAGCGCATCAACGATCCGGCCCTGGGCATCGATGAAAACTCGATCCTGGTGATCCGTGGCGCGGGCCCGGTCGGCTGGCCGGGGTCGGCCGAAGTGGTCAATATGCAGCCGCCCGACGCCCTGATCCGGCGTGGTGTGATGAATTTGCCAACCTTGGGCGACGGCCGCCAGTCGGGCACCTCGGACAGCCCGTCAATACTGAACGCCTCGCCGGAAAGCGCGGTTGGCGGTGGCCTGGCGTGGCTGCGCACCGGCGACATGGTGCGGGTGGATTTAAATGCCGGCAGTTGCAATGTGCTGGTCAGCGACGCCGAACTGGCCGAGCGCAGCAAGGCCGGCGTGCCTGCGGTGCCGCCGAGCCAGACCCCGTGGCAACAGTTATATCGGGCGACGGTGGGGCAACTGGCTAGCGGCGCCTGCATGGAACTGGCCGTACCGTACCGGGGCGTGGCGCAGAATATGGCG
>JAIENA010000085.1 GCA_019751755.1 Burkholderiaceae bacterium
CTGTCGGAAGACACCAACAAAACCATCGGCCGCATCATCCTGGACGCATCGTTCGCGCCAGTGCGCCGTGTGTCGTACTCGGTGGAATCGGCCCGTGTGGAACAGCGTACCGACCTGGACAAGCTGATCATCAACATTGAAACCAACGGCGTGATCACGCCGGAAGAAGCGATCCGCCAGTCGGCCCGCGTCCTGGTGGATCAGTTGAATGTGTTCGCTGCCCTGGAAGGCACCGAAGCCGCCGCCGAAGCGCCAAGCCGCGCACCGCTGGTCGATCCGATCCTGCTGCGTCCAGTGGACGACCTGGAACTGACCGTCCGTTCGGCCAACTGCCTGAAAGCAGAAAACATTTACTACATCGGCGACCTGATCCAGCGTTCGGAAAACGAACTGCTGAAGACCCCGAACCTGGGCCGCAAGTCGCTGAACGAGATCAAGGAAGTCCTGGCTTCCCGTGGTCTGACCCTGGGCATGAAGCTGGAAAAC
The DNA here is from genome assembly GCA_019751755.1 of Burkholderiaceae bacterium. Lineage (GTDB taxonomy): Bacteria > Pseudomonadota > Gammaproteobacteria > Burkholderiales > Burkholderiaceae_D > Rugamonas. The sequence goes on from JAIENA010000085.1 coordinate 487, forward strand.
TGGCCGCCTGCTGGTCTGGAGAAGTAATTCGCTTTGTAGCACCCGCCTGCGGCATGTTGCCGCGGGCGTTTTACTGTTAACCGGTCCGCGCCCTTACGCAAGTGTGGGCGATCGAAGAACTCGGATTTAAACACCTCGAAAGGAAATACCATGCGTCACCGTCACGGCCTCCGTAAACTGAACCGTACCTCGTCCCACCGTCTGGCAATGCTGCGCAACATGACTGTTTCGCTGCTGCGTCACGAAGCGATCAAAACCACGCTGCCAAAAGCCAAAGAACTGCGCCGCGTTGTTGAGCCGATCCTGACCCTGGGCAAGACCGACACCCTGGCTAACAAGCGTCTGGCATTCTCCCGTCTGCGTGACCGCGAAATCGTGCAAAAACTGTTCTCCGAACTGGGCCCACGTTTCGCCAACCGTAACGGTGGCTACCTGCGCATCCTGAAAATGGGTTTCCGCGTTGGCGACAACGCGCCAATGGCCTTCGTTGAACTGCTGGACCGTCCAGAGATCACCGAAGCTGTTGAAGTGACCGGCGAAGAGTAATCTGCGTCGTCTTCACGAGAAAAGCCGGGCTTGCCCGGCTTTTTTTTTCGTCCCGCAGCACGACAAAACTAGTCGACATTTCGGTGCCTGGCCCCTTTCGTACTATCGTTCGCGGTGGGGGCGATAGGGTTTATTGTCCGCGCGGGGCGCCCTTGAATTCCGAACCGGCATGCCACTGCGGCCAGGTCTTGCCCTGCGCGATGTCGTAGCCGACCTGGAACAGCAACTGGATATCCTGCACCCCGCCGGAAAAGTCCCAGTCGCCGCGCACGTCGTCCGAGACCTTGTGGTAATCATGCGCGACATAGTGATCGACCACCTGGCGCGCATAGTCGGCTGGTTTGCCCAGGTAATTGCTGCGCGCCTTGGTGTACAGCACCGGCACCCCCACGCGGGCGAATTCGAGCTGGTCGGCGCGGTAGAAGCTGCCCAGCTCCGGGCGCGAATCCGGTTCCACCTTGCGCCCCTGCATGGCGGCATATTTGGCCAGCAAGGTATCGATGGTCGAATGGCCGGACGTCACGTTTTCAATTTGGGCCGTCTTGCCCCAGGCATTGATGCCATCGATATTGATGTTGGCCAGCGTTTTACTGAGCGGGTAGAGCGGGTTCTTCGCATAGTACTTGGCACCCAACAAGCCCCGTTCTTCCGCCGTGGTGGCGACAAATAAAATCGAGCGCTTGGGCGCCTTCGGCAGCGCTTGGTAGGCTTTGGCCAGCTCCAGCAGCGCGCTGGTGCCGGACGCGTTGTCGAGCGCGCCATGGTAAATCTGGCGCGAGCGCGGGCCCGGCAGCTTGTCATCGATGCCGAAGTGGTCCCAGTGCGCGGTGTACACGATGTATTCGTGTTTCAGCTTCGGGTCGGACCCTTCGATCTTTGCCACCACGTTATGCGACTGCACCATGCGGGTCTGGTTGTCGACCTGGAACGAGGCCGTGCCATTGAGCGCCACCGGCTTGAAGTCCTTGCGCAGCGCCGCCTGTTTTAATGCATCGAAGTCCTGCCCGGCCGCCGCCAGCAGTTCCCTGGCGCGGTCCAGGTGGATCCAGCCCGGGATGACCGGGGCGTCGGGATCGTTGCCCGCCGTGCCATCCTTCTGTAACAGGCCGAAATTTTCCGCCAGACCACCGGTTTTTACCACGTCATACGGATACGCGGCAGGCTTGGTTTCATGGATGATGATGGCCGCCGCCGCCCCTAGTTTGGCGGCGATTTGGTACTTGTAGGTCCAGCGGCCGTAATACGTCATGGCCGCGCCCTTGAACATCGACTTGTCCAGTTGCGACGGGGCGGCCGGATCGGCAATGGCGGGATCGTTAATCAGCATCAGCAAGGTCTTGCCGCGCAGGTCGGCACCCTTGTAGTCATCCCAGCCATATTCCGGCGCCTGCACGCCATAGCCGACAAACACGATCTCCGATGACGCAATCGATACCTGCGTCTGCGCGGCCGTGGAATGGGCCACGTAATCGTCGGGGAAGCGCAGCGGCACGGTGTTGCCGGCCACCGTGTAGCTGAAGGTGGGCGATGGTATTTGGCCCCGCATCGGCACTGGCTGCACATAGGTCCCGTCGGGATTGCCGGGCTTGAGTCCCAGTTGCTTGAACTGCTGTTCCAGGTAGGCCACGGTCTTGCGCTCGCCATCGGAACCGGGCGCGCGGCCCTCGAAATCATCGGACGCCAGCACCTTGATGTGGGCCAGCAAGCCCGGTTCGGAAATCGCGTTCAGCGCGGCAGCGGGCGCCTGGGCGCCGGCCTGGCTGGCCGCCAGGGCCAGCAGCGGCACAAGCGGGAGGAGGGTGATGCGGTTGGCGGCCATGTCTTATCCCACAGAGTGATTGAGCTTATGAGTTTGCCATATTTCATACCAGGCCAAGACCGGTGTACCATAACCCGTTGCAATGTCACCCTGAAAGCAGTCATGTTCCACACCTTCCTCCGCTTGCTGGCCGCGTTGTTCCTGCTGCTGGCCGGCGCCGCGCACGCCGAAGACGAATTCCTTGATCCCGCCGTCGCCTTTAAATTCTCCGCCCGCATGGTCGACGGCAAGACTGCCGCCGTCAGCTTTGATATCGCGGACGGCTATTACATGTACCGCGAACGCTTTGCCTTCAAGGCCAGCGGCGCCACCCTGGGCCAGCCTGCGATCCCGCCCGGCAAGGTCAAATTCGATGAAACCTTCAACAAGGAAGTGGAAACCTATCGCCGCCAGGTGACGATCACGGTGCCGGTCGATGGCGCCGGGCCGTTCACCTTGACCGTGACGGGGCAGGGCTGCTCCGACAAGGGCTTGTGCTATTCGCCGCAAGACGTGAGCGCCAATTTGACGGCCTCCGGCGGCACGGCCGTGGCCAGCAGCGCTGGCGCACCGGCAGTGCCGGATGCCACCAACACGGCCGGCGCGCAGCAAAGCGACCTGGGCCGGATTGAATCGGCGCTGAAGGGCGGCCGCCTGCTGGTAATCCTGCCGCTGTTCGCGCTGCTGGGGCTGGGCCTGTCGTTTACGCCATGCGTGTTGCCGATGGTGCCGATCCTGTCGTCCATCGTGGTGGGCGACGGTGCGCCGTCGAGCCGCTCGCGCGGCCTGCTGCTGTCCGTCACTTACTCGATGGGCATGGCCATCGTGTACACCGCGCTGGGCGTGGCGGCCGGGTTGGCCGGCGAGGGCCTGGCGGCGGCATTGCAAAACCCGTGGGTGCTGGGGGCGTTCGGCCTGCTGATGGCGGCTCTGGCGCTGTCCATGTTCGGCGTCTATGAACTGCAGGTGCCGGCCGCGCTGCAAAGCAAATTGAGCGCCGCGTCGAACCGCCAGTCCGGTGGCCGCCTGGCGGGCGTGTTCATCATGGGCGCGATTTCCGCGCTGATCGTGGGGCCGTGCGTGGCCGCGCCATTGGCCGGTGCGCTGGTGTATATCAGCCAGACGCGCGACGTTGTCATTGGCGGCGGCGCCCTGTTCGCGATGGCGGTCGGCATGAGCGTGCCGCTGTTGCTGGTGGGCGTGTCGGCCGGCGCCTTGTTGCCGCGCGCGGGTATGTGGATGGAACACGTCAAACGGTTCTTTGGCGTGTTGTTGCTGGGCGTGGCGCTGTGGCTGGTGTCGCCGGTGTTGCCAGCGGTGGTCGTGATGGCGGGTTTTGCCTTCCTGGGCCTGGTGTACGGCATGTACTTACTGGCCCGCTCCGGCCGCAAGGGCAAGCTGGTGTCGCTGGTGTTCCTGGCGCTGGGTGGCGTGCAACTGGTCGGTGTGGCCACCGGCGGGCGCGATGTGCTGGCGCCGCTGGCGCACCTCGGCAAAGGCGGTGCGCAGCATGGCTTGTCCTTCACCCGCATCAAGACCGTGGCGCAACTCGATGCCGCGCTGGCGCAGACCGGCGGCAAGACGGTCATGCTGGATTTTTATGCGGACTGGTGCGTGTCTTGCAAGGAAATGGAAAAATTGACGTTTGTGAAGCCGGAAGTGCAGTCCCGGTTGGCCAACACCGTGTTGCTGCAGGTCGACGTGACGGCCAATGATGCCGACGACAAGGCCATGCTGAAACGGTTTAAATTGTTCGGCCCGCCCGGCATCATCCTGTTCAACGCGCAGGGCCAGGAAATCCCGGATTCCCGCGTCATCGGCTTCCAGGATGCACAGAAATTCATGCAGTCGCTGGAAAAGCTGAAATAACCGCATGGGTGGATAACGTGACGCCCCCTCGCCTTGGCAGGTGAGGGGGCGTTGTCGTTCAGGTTGGCTTACATGCCGCCGCGGTGCATCATGTGGCGGTGAGCCATGCCACGGTGCATTTTGGCCGCTGCCGCATCAAAGGTTTTTTGCTGTTCCGGCGTCAGTTGCCCATAAAACACCTTGGTGGCGGCGGCGCGGGTTTCCATTTTCGCCAGGTGCTGCTTGGCCATGGTCAGGTGCTGGTCCAGCCGTTCCGGCGTCGTCGCCGCTGCGTCGGCGCTGTGCTCCCGGCGCATCGGCAAGGTTGGTGTGACAGCGGCGACAAAGGTTTGCCAGGCCGGTTCCTGCGCCGCGCTCAGCTTCAGTTGGTCGTGCAGGGCGGCCTGGTGTTTCGCCACCATCGCGGCAAACCTGGCTTGATGCGCCGCGAGTTTCGCGGCACGCTCTTCCTGGCTCAGTGCATGGCCGTGGCGGCCGGTGGTGGCCGGATCGGCGGCGTAGGTGGTGGCGGCGCCCAGGCCCAGCAAGGCAACCATTACAGCTTTGGTGATCGTGTTTTTCATGATGCGTCCTTTCAGTGGGGTGCAGGTCAACTGTGCTGCACATGGAACCATCTTGGCACCGGGCTGTTTCCATTCCGTGTCCCTTGCTGGCGCATTTGTATCAAACTGTTTCGCCGGGTTGACGGGCGTTCGCTACAAGACGATACAAACGGTCATTGGCTATCCCCCCCTGAACTAAGGATAATTGAGGCATGGAACCGATTTCTACCATTCTGATCGTCGATGACGACCGCGATATCCGCACCTTGCTGGCCGATTACCTGGAAAGCAACGGTTATCGCACCCAATGCGCGGCCGATGGCGCTGCCATGTGGAAGCAGCTCGAAGACGCCCGTCCGGACCTGATCGTGCTGGACTTGAACATGCCGGGCGAAGATGGCCTGACGCTGTGCCGCAAACTGCGCGCCACGTCGTCGCTGCCGGTGATCATGCTGACCGCCCGCAGCGAACCGCTGGACCGTATCCTGGGCCTGGAAATGGGCGCCGATGATTACTTGCCGAAGCCATTCGAGCCGCGTGAATTGCTGGCCCGCATCCGCAGCGTGCTGCGCCGCAGCCATGCCATGCCGTCCAACGCCGGTTCCGACAAGGTGCAGAAAATGCGTTTCTCGCACTGGACGCTGGACCTGACGGCGCGCCATCTGCTCAATCCCGACGGCATCATCATCATGCTGTCCGGCGCGGAATTCCGTTTGCTCAAAGTGTTCCTCGAACACCCGAACCGCGTGCTGAACCGCGACCAGTTGCTGAACCTGACGCAGGGCCGCGATGCCGACCCGTTCGACCGCTCGATCGATATTCAGATCAGTCGCCTGCGCCAGAAACTCGGTGAAGATGCGCGCGTGCCGCAAATCATCAAGACCGTGCGCAATGGCGGCTATGTGCTGGCCGGCGCGGTCACGGTGGAGGGCGCGTGAAGGCGTTCTGGATGTCGATGACGGGTCGGGTGTTTGCCGTCCTGCTGCTGGGGATTGTGGCGTCGGCCTCGCTGACCCAATACCTGGCTGTGATGGAACGCCAGCGTACCGTCGAACGGTATCGCGACGCCTATGCGCTGGACCGCGCGGAAGAACTGATCAGCATTGCCGCCGTGGTCAAGCCGGAAGCGCGCGACATGTACCAGAAGATCGCGGTCAAGGGCGCGATCCGGCTCGAGCCGACCACGGACGTGATGACGGGCGGCTCCGCCCAGACCGACTTTTCGCGCCAGCTGTCGACCCGCCTGGGGACCGACTACACGGTGATGCCGGTGACCCAGCGCCCGGCCGCCTGTGATGAGCCGCGCCAGATCAATTCGATTTTCGGCCCGACCCAGTGGCGCGGTACCTGTGAAGCCATGAACATTTCCATGCATGACGGTTCCGTCATGCGCCTGACCGTGTTGCCGCCGAAGTCGCCGCCACCGACCGGCCAGAATGAAATCGCCACCTTTGTGCCGTTCGCGCTGTCGATCATCGGCCTGGCGTTCCTGGTAACGCGCATGACGGTGCGTCCGCTGAAACAGCTGGCCAAGGCGGCCCGCGACCTGGGCGACGACATCAACCGTCCACCGCTGGCCTTGCGCGGCGCGGCGGAAATCCGCCAGGCCGCCGCCGCGTTCAACGCGATGCAGGCGCGCATCCGCCAGCATATTTTCCAGCGCACGCAAATGCTGGCGGCCATCACCCACGATCTGCAGACACCGCTGACGCGTATGCGCTTGCGGCTGGAAAAGGTGTCGGATGCGGATTTGCAGCACAAGCTGCTGGGCGACTTGTCGGCCACCCAGCAAATGGTCAAGGAAGGCTTGGAACTGGCGCGCAGCATGGACAGCACCGAAACCATGCAGGCGCTGGACCTCGATTCGCTGCTCGACAGCGTGTGCGCCGACGCCGCCGACGCGGGCCAGGACGTGACCCTGAACGGCCGCGCTTCGATGGCGTTGATGGGCCGCCCGCTGGCGATCCGCCGCTGTCTGGTGAACCTGCTCGACAATGCTGTCAAATATGGCCAGAATGCCGGCGTGACGGTGGAGCGCATGGTCGGTGCGGCCCGCATCCGCATCCGTGACAGTGGCCCCGGCATCGCACCGGACCAGCTGGCGCAAGTGTTTGAACCGTTTTATCGGATTGAAGGCTCGCGCTCGCGCGAATCCGGTGGCACCGGACTGGGGCTGACCATTGCCCGCAATATCGCAGAACAGCACGGCGCCAGCCTGGCGCTGGCGAATCATCCCGACGGCGGGCTGGAAGTCACGCTGGTCGTCCCTGAATACTACGCAGGCAACTGACGCCCCCGACGGGGCGAATCATAAAATATGAAGAAATCCACACTGGTAGTCCTGGTGGGCGCGGCGGCCGTAATCGGCGCCGGCGCCTGGTTCTATAGCAAAACCGCACCGCAGGCCGCGGGCGCGGCACAGGCGCAAGGCCCGGGGCAAGGACAGGGCAAAGGCGGCGGCCAGCAAGGCCCGACCACCGTCAACGTGGTGGCGCCGCAGCGCCAGGACGTGGCGGTCATATTGCAGGCCAACGGCACGGTGTCGCCCTTGTCCACGGTGGACTTGCACCCGCAAACCACCAGCACCATCACCAAGGTGCACATCAAGGAAGGGGATTTCGTCAAACAGGGCCAGGTCATCTTTTCGCTCGACAGCCGCACCGACCAGGCCAATGTCGAAAAAGCCCAGGCGCAAGTGCAGCGTGACCGCGCCAGCCTGATGGACCTGGAGCGCCAGTACAAGCGCAGCCAGGAATTGCTGTCGCAGAATTTTATTGCCCAGGGCGCGGTCGATACCTTGCGCAGCCAGGTGGACGCCGCCAAAGCTTTGCTGGCGGCGGACCAAGCGGCCGCGCAGGCGGCCCAGGTGGGCGCCGGCTACAACACGATCCGCGCGCCGCTGACCGGCCGCGTTGGCGCGATCAACGTGTACCCGGGCAGCCTGGTGCAGATGGCCACCTCGCTGACGACGATCACGCAACTCAATCCGATCAATGTCGCCTTCACGCTGCCGGAAAGCGCGCTGGGCGGGCTACTGGCCGCCAAGCAGGACGGCAAGGTGAAGGTGGCGGTGACGTCCGGTGGCCAGGACTTCCAGGGCCACCTGAGCTTTATCGACAATGCGGTCGACGCGCAATCGGGCGTCATCAAGGTCAAGGCGGAATTCGACAACAGCGCCACGCGTCTGTGGCCGGGCCAGTACGTCAATGCCAAGCTGACGGTGCAAACCCTCAAAGATGCACTGGTGGTGCCGCAAAACGCGATCATTACCAACACCCGCGGCACCTTTGTCTACACCGTCGCGCAAGACCAGACGGCCAAAGTCGTCAATATCGTCCGCGTGCATGCGTTCGGGGCCCACGCGGCCGTGACCGGCCTGACCGGCGATGAAAAAATCATTGTCGAAGGCAAGCAAAACCTGCGTCCCGGCGCCAAGGTCAAAATCGCCGAAGAGCGCAAGCGCGAAAAAAAGGATAGTGCCGCATGAACCTGTCCGAACTGTGTATACGCCGCCCCGTGATGGTGGTGTTGCTGTCGCTGAGCCTGATCCTGGCCGGCATCCTGGCGTATGCCCACATTCCGGTGGCGGCGCTGCCCAGCTATAACACCCCGGTCATCAACGTCAGTGCCGACTTGCCGGGCGCCAGCCCGGAAACCATGGCGTCGTCGGTGGCGCTGCCGCTGGAAAAGCAGTTTTCCACCATTGCCGGGGTGGCGCTGATCACCTCCACCAGCACCCTGGGCAACACCTCGCTGACCCTGGAATTCGACTCCAGCATCAACGTCAATGAAGCTGCCGTCGATGTGCAGGCGGCCTTGCTGCGCGCGCAGCGCTCGCTGCCGCAGGAAATGACGGACATCCCGTCGTACCGCAAGGTCAATCCGGCCGACCAGCCCGTCATGTTCCTGGCGATGACGTCGCCTTCGCTGTCGCTGTCGGAATTGAACGACTACGCGGAAAACCTGATTGCCCCCAGCCTGTCCACCTTGCCCGGCGTGGCCCAGGTGACGGTCAATGGCCAGAAGCGTTTCGCGGTGCGGATTCGCGCCAAGGCGGAGTTGCTCAATGCCCGTAACCTGACGCTCGATGAGCTGGCAACGGCGATCCGTTCGGCCAATACCAACACGCCGCTGGGGATACTCGATGGCCCAAGCCAGACCCTGACCATCCAGGGCAATGCGCAATTGATGAAGGCGGCGGAATTTGCCGAATTGATCGTCGCCACCCGCAATGGCCAGCCGGTGCGCCTGAAGGACGTCGCGTCGGTCGAAGACTCCTATCAATCGATCAAGGCCGCCGGCAGCTACAACGGCGAACGCTCGATCGTGCTGCAAGTGCAGCGCCAGCCGGACGCCAACACCGTGCAAGTGGTCGATGGCGTGCGCAATCTGCTGCCGCGCTTCCTGGCGCAATTGCCGCAGTCGGTGAAAATCAACCTGGTCAACGACCGCTCGATCTCGATCCGCGAAGCGATCCACGATGTCAACCTGACGCTGGCGCTGACGGTGGTGCTGGTGGTGCTGGTGATTTTCCTGTTTTTGCGCCGCGCGGCCGCGACCTTCATTCCCGCCATCACGATGCCAATTTCGCTGCTGGGCGCGCTGGCGCTGCTGCATGCGCTCGGTTATAGCCTCGACAACGTGTCACTGCTGGGCATCACGCTGGCGGTCGGTCTGGTGGTCGATGACGCGATTGTGGTGTTGGAAAACATTGTGCGCCACCTGGAGATGGGCAAGAAGCCGCTGCAGGCGGCGCTGGTGGGGTCGCGTGAAATGGGTTTCACCATTGTTTCGATCTCGATTTCGCTGGTGGCTGTGTTCATCCCGATCTTCTTCATGCCAGGCGTGATTGGTTTGCTGTTCCATGAGTTCGCCGTCGTCGTCGGCTTGTCGGTGCTGGTGTCGGCCGTGGTGTCGCTGACCTTGGTGCCGATGCTGGCGTCGCGCCTGCTGTCGCAGGAAGATGCGCACCATGAGCAGGCCGGTGGTGTTATCGGCCGCTGGTTCGAAGCGGGCTTCACCCGCCTGCGCGATGGTTATGCGCGCACGCTGGACGGCGCGCTACGCCACCGCCCGGTGGTGCTGGCGGTCGCCATTGGTACGTTTGCGCTGACGATCTGGATGTACATGGATATTCCGAAAGGCTTTTTCCCTGAGGAAGACCTGGGCCAGATCCAGGCCACCACGGAAGCGGCGGAAGATATTTCCTCAAGCGCGATGCTGGAACTGCAAATGAAGGCCGTGGAAATCGCGCGCGCCAATCCGAACGTCAAGGATGTGACGTCGTTCTCCGGCGGTTCCAACACGGGCCGCATGTTCCTGGTGCTTAAACCGCGCGGTGAGCGCGAAAAAATGCCGCAAGTGGTGGACAGCCTGCGCAAGTCGTTCCGCCAGTTGCCGGGCATGAACGTGTACCTGCGCCCTACGCAAAACCTGCAACTGGGCGGCCGCCCGTCGAAGAGCCGCTACCAGTACACCCTGCAATCGGTCAGCCCGGATGCACTCAGCGACTGGGCCGGCAAGCTGCAGGAACGCATGCGCGGCGACGCCGATTTCCGCGACGTCACCAGCGATTCGCAAAACAAGGGGCTGCAAGCGTCGTTGAGGATCGACCGTGACAAGGCCAACAGCCTGGGGGTGGAAATGTCGGCCATCCGCAGCGCGCTGTACCTGGCGTTCGGCGAGCGGCAAGTGTCGACGATTTATTCGTCGGCCGCCAGCTACTTAGTGATCCTCGAAGCGGCCACCGAAGACCGCCAGTTCGATGATGCGCTGACCAAGATTTCCGTGCGAAGCAAGGCCGGCCAGCTGGTGCAACTGTCCAGCGTCGCCACGGTCGAGCGCACGGTGGGGCCAACCTCCGTCAATCACCAGGGGCAGCTGCAAGCCATCACGCTTTCCTTCAATCTGGCGCCGGATGTTCCGCTCGGCACCGCCACCGCCAAGATCGAGAAAATGGGCGTGGAAATGGGCTTGCCGGCATCCATCATCACCAACTATGGCGGTGATGCGGCGGTGTTCCAGAGTTCGCAGGGCAGCCAGCTGATCCTGATCCTGGCGGCGCTGGGCGTGATTTATGTGTTGCTGGGCGTCTTGTACGAAAGCTATATCCACCCGCTGACCATCCTGGCCGGCTTGCCGTCGGCCGCCGTGGGGGCACTGCTGACCTTGCGCATCTTCGGCATGGACCTGACCATGATCGCCATCATCGGCATCCTGATGCTGATCGGGATCGTCAAGAAAAACGCCATCATGATGATCGACTTCGCGCTGGACGCCCAGCGCAACCAGGGCATGGCGCCGGCCGTGGCGATCCGCGAGGCCTGCATCCTGCGCTTCCGCCCGATCATGATGACGACGCTGGCGGCGCTGATGGGCGCGTTGCCGATCGCGCTGGGCTTGGGTGCCGGTGCGGAATTGCGCCAGCCACTGGGTCTGGCGGTGGTGGGCGGCTTGATCTTCTCGCAAGTCATTACGCTGTACATCACGCCAGTGATTTATTTGTACCTGGACAAATACAGCGGCAGCGGGCCGATGAGCGATGCGCAACTGGTGGACGAGGCGTCGGCAACCCACGGCGTGGTGGGACTGAAAGCCGTGAAATCGTAAAAATCGCGTATTAGTCATCGCAGCTTCTCGCTGCTATCATACGGCGGGCCGGATTATTTCCGGCCCGCTTATTTTTTTGGCCAGCTGGTTTTATTGCTGATGTGATACATACAGTTACATCCGTCAAGACCGAGATTAGGTAAGCTGGCGGCTCGTTTTTCCGTTTTCTCCGATTCCGTTAGACGCAGTGCAGAAGGTTCGTCATCTTGCTCCAGCCCAGCCCATCCCCCGCGGACGATCACCACGCGCACTCGCACGATGAATACTGCCATGCCTGCGGCCAGAAATTGCCCGACCGCAAGGCTGGCTATTGGGGGCCGAAAAAACACAACCGTGTCGGCGTTGGTATTTCCATCGCGCTGCACGTGGCCTTGCTGGCCTACGTGCTGTTTTCGCCCAGCACCCGGATTGTCTTGAAGCCGCCCGCCAAAGAAGGGGAAATGGTGTGGGTGGCGCCGTTGGCGGAGAAACCCAAGAGCAAGCCGGCGCCCAAGCCGGAGCCGACAAAATCCGAACCGGTGCGCCAGCAGCGCGTGGCCAAGGCGGTCTCAAAACCCGCGCCGGCGGCGCCCCGTCAGGAAGTCTACGTGCCGCCGGTGCAGGCGCCAATGCAGACCATCACGCCGGTGCAGGAAGAAGATATGCAGGCGCGCGTGGAAGCGGCCCGCAAGCGCCGCGCGCAGGAAAACCCGCAACCACAGCAGGCCGAGCCGGAAGAGTCCGAGGCCCAGCGCGCTTCCCGCGTGGCGCGCGCCAACATCATGGGGGCGCAGGGCCGCAACGCGGCCGGCGAACGCGAGGAAACCGGCGGCGTGTTCCAGATCCTGAACCGCACGTCGCTCAGTGCGGACTTCAAATTCCGTGGCTGGAACACCAACTTCAAGCGCCAGTGGCTGCAGCAATACCATGTCGAAGTGGGTGCCGATCCGGACATCGAAACCGCCATCGTGCGTAAAATGATCGAAGTGATCCGCAAGGAAAAGCCGGGCGAATTCGAATGGGATTCGCAGCGCCTGGGCCGCACCGTTAAGATGAATGCGAGCAAACCGTTCCAAGCCGAGCTGGAAGCATTCCTGATGAAGGAAATGTTCCCCGAATACCGCCGCGCGCGCGGCTAGACGCCGCGTTGGAACGGGGGGAAATAAAGATGTTGTAGTTATGGCCTTTTTCTGGCCATGCCTACAATTCCGCAATGTTCTGCCGCTATAATCGCCCAAATTTTCCGCACTGAACTTTGCTTATCCCTCCTGAACCATGAACATCACCCTGATTTCTTTTGTCGTGCTCTATTTGCTGGGCACGCTGGCGCTGGGCATGTGGGCCGGTACCCGCATCAAGAACACCACTGACTTCGCTGTCGCCGGCCGCAGCTTGCCGCTGATCATGGTGATCACGACCACGTTTGCCACCTGGTTTGGCGCGGAAACCGTGATGGGCATCCCCGCCAAATTCGTGCAGGGCGGCTTGAATGCGCTGGTGGAAGACCCGTTTGGCGCCGGCACCTGCCTGATTTTGGTCGGCATGTTCTTTGCCACCAAGCTGTACAAGCTGAACTTGCTGACCATTGGCGACTTTTATCGCCAGCGCTATGGCAAGGGGATTGAAGTGTTTTGCTCGATGGCCATCATTTTGAGTTACCTGGGCTGGGTTGCCGCGCAAATTACCGCGCTGGGTCTGGTGTTTTCCGTATTGACCAATGGCGCCATGTCGGAAACTGCGGGCATGATCGTCGGCACCCTGGCGGTGTTGATTTATGTGGTGGTCGGCGGCTTCCTGGCCGTGGCCTGGACCGACTTCATTCAGATGATCGTGCTGGTCGTGGGCCTGAGCGTGATTGCCGTGTTTTCCGCCGACCTGGCGGGCGGCGCCGGCGTGGTGATGTCCATGGCCAGCGAGCGCGACTTGTGGAAGTTCTTGCCGGAGCCGAGCTTCACGGAAATGGCCATGTTCATTGGCGCGGCCGTCACCATGATGTTTGGCAGCATTCCGCAGCAAGACGTGTTCCAGCGCGTGATGTCGGCCAAGGATGCCAACACCGCCCGCACTGGCGCCATGATCGGCGGCGCCAGCTATATCCTGTTTGCCTTTGTGCCGATGTTTATCGTGGCGTGCGCCGTGATCGTCATGGGCGAGCAGGGTATGGAAATGGCGAAAAACGATTACCAGCGCCTGCTGCCGACCTTTGTGCTGACCAAGATGCCGCTGATCATGCAAATCCTGTTCTTTGGCGCGTTGCTGTCGGCCATCAAGAGCACGTCGTCGGCGACCTTGCTGGCGCCATCGACCAGCTTCGTGGAAAACATCCTGAAAAACCTGCGTCCGGAAATGGGTGACAAGCAGCAATTGCTGGCCATGCGCGCCTCGATCGTGGTGTTTGCCGCGCTGGTGCTGTCGTATGCGATCGCCATGAAAGGCACGCCGATTTACGACATGGTGTCGTCCGCATACCAGGTCACGCTGGTGGGCGCGTTTGTACCGCTGGTGATGGGCTTGTACTGGCAGCGCGCCACCACGCAGGGCGCGATTGTGTCGCTGGCGGCCGGGATCTCGACGTGGGTCGTGTTCTTCCCGCAGATTTCTTCGTTGGGTGAACAGTTCCCGGGCCAACTGGCCGGGCTGCTGGCGGCGTTCGTCGGCATGATCGCCGGGTCGCTGGCACCGCAGGTACTGCGCAACCGCAGCGATGCCAAGCACCACGTCAAAGGTTTAGCTTAAAAAATGGGGCCTGGCCCTTTTAGCACTATCGTGCTTCACGCGAACGATAGTGCTAAAAGGGCCAGGCCCCAAATTGTTACAGCGTCATGTTGGGTGGATTAGGCGTAGCCGTCATCCACCATGCCGATGTCAAGCGGCTTTCAGCTTGCGTGCGATATCAAGCGCAAAGTAGGTCAGCACGCCATCGGCGCCGGCGCGCTTGAAGGCCATCATCGATTCCATCATGACCTTGTCGTGATCGAGCCAGCCGTTTTGTGCGGCGGCCTTGATCATCGCGTATTCGCCGGACACCTGGTAGGCAAACGTCGGCACCTTGAATTCGTCTTTGACGCGGCGCACGATGTCCAGGTAAGGCATACCCGGCTTCACCATCACCATGTCGGCGCCTTCGGCGATGTCGAGCGCCACTTCGCGTAGCGCTTCATCGGTGTTGGCCGGGTCCATTTGGTAGGTGTTCTTGTCGGCCTTGCCCAGCGCGGCGGCGGAGCCGACGGCGTCGCGGAACGGGCCGTAGAACGCCGATGCATACTTGGCCGAGTACGCCATGATGCGGGTGTGGATCAAGCCCTTGTTTTCCAGCGCTTCGCGGATCGCGCCGATGCGGCCGTCCATCATGTCGGACGGGCCGACGATGTCGACGCCGCATTCCGCCTGGGTCAGCGCCTGGCGCACCAGCATGGCCGTGGTTTCGTCGTTGAGGATCGAGCCCTTGTCATCGACCGTGCCATCCTGGCCATGGCTGGTGTACGGGTCGAGCGCGACGTCGGTCATGACGCCCAGTTCCGGGAAATTCTTTTTCAGCTCACGCACGGCGCGCGGAATCAAGCCGTCCGGATTGGTCGCTTCCACGCCGTCATTGGTTTTCAGCGACGGATCAACGTTCGGGAACAGCGACAGCACGGGAATGCCCAACGCCACACACTCTTCCGCCACCTTCATCAGCAAGTCCACCGAGACGCGCTCGACGCCGGGCATGGTCAGTACCGGTTCGCGGCGGTTGGCGCCGTCCAGAATGAATACTGGGTAGATCAGATCGCCGGCGGTGATGACATTTTCACGCATCATGGCGCGCGAGAACGGATCGCGGCGCATGCGGCGCATGCGAATATGGGGGAAGTGGCTATTGGTTGGCATGCATGCTCCTTCGGTAGGGTATCAGGCGTCGTCGTCAGGGGACTCGATCGCATCGACTTGCGCGGCCGCTTCGTCGTCGTCGAGGCCGGCCAGTTCCGTGATCTTGGCCGTCGCTTCGTCGATGCCGATGCGCTTGAGGGCGGAAAACAGTTGAACGGTGAAGGGGAAACCTTCGCCGTCTTCATCGACGTAGCTGTCGAGTCGGGCTTTGGCCTGGCGCAGCGCATTGGTGGCGTCGTTGCGGGTCAGCTTGTCAACTTTGGTCAGGATGCAATGGATCGGCTTGCCGGTCGGGGCGAACCATTCCAGCATTTGCACGTCCAGGTCGGTGAACGGGCGGCGCGAATCCATAATGAGGATCAGCGCGGCCAACTGTTCACGCTGCTGCACGTAATCGCCCAGCAGGCGCTGCCAGTACAGCTTGGTGTCACCGGACACTTCCGCGTAGCCATAGCCTGGCAAGTCCACGATCATGCAGCGGATTTCATCGACTTTGGTCTCATCCTTGCGGTGCATCGCCACGTGGGCGCCGCCGATCGAGAAGAAATTGATGTGCTGCGTGCGGCCCGGCGTCTTCGAAGCGAACGCCAGCCCTTTCTGGTTGCACAGGGTGTTAATAGTGGTCGATTTACCGGCGTTGGAGCGGCCGGCAAAGGCGATTTCAGGTACCGTCGTCTTTGGCAGGTCGCGCAAATGATTGACGGTGGTAAAGAAGCGGGCTTGCCAGAGTTTGGACATGGGATGGGCAGAAATGCAACAAGGAAAGGTATAACGCGGAAAAGCTATTGTACAATAAGGGGTTACGAATTGTTGTTATGCATAAAAGCAATAAGCAGTGGGTCGGTCAATAAGCCGCTGACAAAGCAATCCAACCATTTTTTTCACTTGTCTCAGGGTGTTTGAATGAATCGTGCGTTTTCCGTGAAGTCCTTGCTTGTCGCAGTTCTTGCCATTTCGGGCGCCGCATCGGCTGCCGAGCATGCTGCGGCGCCCGCCAAGGCCGATGCCGCCAAAGGCGCCACCCTGTATGCCGACGGCGACAACGCCCGTGGCTTGCCAGCTTGCGTGTCGTGCCACGGCGCCTCCGGCAACTCCACCATTGCCGCCAACCCCAAGCTGTCCGGTCAGCCGGAAGCCTACCTGTATAAACAGTTGGTGAATTTCGCCGGCCCGTCGCGCAACAATCCGGTCATGACGACGTACGCGAAAATGCTGACGGACGAAGAGAAGAAGAACATCTCTGCTTACCTGTCGACGCAGGCGACCAAAGCCGGCGCCGCCAAGAACAAGGATACGGTCGAGCTGGGCAAAAAGATTTATCGCGGCGGTATCGCCGAGAAAAACGTGCCGGCCTGCGCGTCGTGCCACGGCCCCGCCGGCAGTGGCGTGCCCGCGCTGTACCCGCGCCTGGCCGGTCAGCACCAGGATTACACCTCGGCGCAGTTGACCGCCTTCCGTGGCGAAGGCCGTAAAAACAGTGCGGAAATGACGACCATTTCCAAGCGCCTGTCCGACGATGAAATCAAGGCGGTATCGGATTACGTGGCCGGCCTGAAGTAATTTCGGACGCAAGTCCCACCAAGAAAAGCGGTTTCCGGGAACGGGCCGCTTTTTTTATTTCTGCGCCATGGGTGCGCGGCTTCCAGGCCTGCGCCCACAGCGGGGCATCCCCATGTTAAGCCTGGCTTAAGGACTTTAGCGGGGATGGGATATCAGTGTTATTCTCCGCCGGGCACCCTGGCCGCCGTTTAATTTGAGATAGTTTTCAGCATGAGCACCACCAGCACCAGCACCGCGGGTATTGACCTGCAAACCCGCCGCCCGGCATTCAATCACTTCGTCGAACTGTTGTCGTCGATGCGTTTTGCCATCGCCGTCCTGGTGGTGATTGCCATTGCCGCCGTGATCGGCACGGTGATGCAGCAAAACCAGCCGATGGGCAATTATGTCAACCAGTTCGGACCGTTCTGGTTTGAAGTGTTCGACAAGCTGGGCCTGTATTCGGTGTATTCCGCGTGGTGGTTCCTGGTGCTGATGGGCACCCTGGTGACGTCGACCACGCTGTGCATCGTCCGCAACACGCCGAAAATGCTGCGCGACATGCGCTCGTGGCGCGAACAGGTGCGTGAGCAATCGCTGCAGAATTTCCACGATAAAGCCGACTGGCACTCGCCGCTGCCGCGCGCCGCGCTGGCGCAGCAAATGCTGCAGCGCCTGGGCCATGCCGGCTACCAGGCCAAGCTGGTGGAGAAAGAGCATGCCACGCTGGTGACCGCCAAACGCGGCGCCGGCAACAAGTTCGGCTACATGTTCGCCCACTCGGCCATCGTGATTATCTGTATTGGTGGCTTGCTTGATTCCGATATTCCGATCCGCCTGCAGGAATGGTTCCTCGGCAAGAAACCCTTTGCCGGTAGCGGCCTGATTGCCAAGATTCCTGCCGAACACCGCCTCAGCACGGCCAATCCCACGTTCCGCGCCAATACCGCGATTCCGGAAGGCCAGTCCAGCAACACGGCCGTGATTCCCCGCGCCGATGGCGTGCTGATCCAGGAATTGCCGTTCACCATCGAGCTGAAAAAGTTCAACATTGATTTCTACAGCACCGGCATGCCGAAGCTGTTCGCCAGTGAAGTTGAAGTGCGCGACCACGACACCGGCGACAAGGTCAAAGCCGTCATTGAAGTCAACAAGCCGCTGATTTACAAAGGCCTGGCGGTGTACCAGTCCAGCTTTGAAGATGGCGGCACCAAGCTGAAGTTGAAGGGTTACCCGATGACGGGTGCTGGCGCCGAGTCGTTTGTCGTGGACGGCGAAGTGGGCGGTTCGACCAAGCTCAGCGAGGAGTACACGGTGGAGTGGTCGGGTTTCCGTCCCTTTAACGTGGAAAACGTGGCGACACAGGATGCGCGCGCCGTGGCCAAGGGCGAAAAACTGGAAGACAGTTTTGCCCGCGGCCTCGACAAGCAACTCGGTTCCGCCGCGAAAAACGCGCACAACAAGGACTTGAAAAACGTCGGCCCGAGCGTGCAATACAAATTGCGCGACAAGACCGGCCAGGCCCGTGAATTCCAGAATTACATGCAGCCGGTCAGCCTGGAAGGTGTGACGGTGTTCCTGGCGGGCGTGCGCGCCAACCCGAACGACCCGTTCAGCTACCTGCGCATTCCTGCCGACGACAACCACACGGTGGGTGAGTGGATGCGTATTCGCGCCGCCTTGCAGCAGCCGGCATTGCGCCAGTTGGCGGCGGAACGCTATGCGCGCCGCGCCATGCCGGCCGCCGGCGCCCAGGGTGGCAATCCCGATGCGTTGCGGGGACAATTGCAGGAATCCGCGCTGCGCGGCCTGACGCTGTTCGCCGGTGCCGGTGATAGCGCCACTGGCAACCAGGCCGGCTTTATCGCGATTTCCCGCTTCCTGGAAAAAGTGCCGGAAGCCGAGCAGGGTAAGGCGGCCGATATCTTCATGAAGATCCTGAACGGCAGCATGTGGGAACTGTGGCAGGCTGCCCGTGAAAAGGCGGGCCTGGCGCCGGTGGCCGGCGATGAAACCCATGGCCGCTTCCTGCAACTGGCGACCAATGCGCTGTCCGACAGTTTCCTGTACGGCGCCCCGGTGTTCCTGCAATTGGATGAATATACGGAGATCAAGGCATCCGTGTTCCAGGTCACCAAGTCGCCCGGTAAATCCGTGGTCTACCTGGGCTGCCTGTTCCTGACGCTGGGCGTGTTCGCCATGTTTTATATTCGCGAACGCCGGCTGTGGATCTGGATCAAGGATGGCAATGAGGGCGCCAGCCATGCGCTGATGGCAATGAGCACCCAGCGTAAAACCCTGGATTTCCAAAAGGAATTCGAGGAATTGAAGCAAAAGCTGCCGCAACCGGCGTAAGCTGGCGGATCGAAGGCAGAGGTTTCGGAGACAAGAATGGACATTACACAGAACACCATCGCGGCGCAGACGTATACGCAGGCGCCCGGATATTTTAAACGCCAGGGCCCGCTGGACTGGCTGTTTGCCGTCGCCTTGCTGGCCGCCGCGCTGTTTGCGCTGAACCGCTACAGCGCCTACATGGACATTTATGAAAAGGTCATCCTGGTGGCGTCGGCGCCCGTGTTTGCCGCGCTGGGGTGGGCCTGGAAACCGGTGCGCTGGCTGATCCCGCTGACGTTCCTGCTGGCGCTGGGCGCCATCGGCCTGTATGGCGGCAGCCTGGATAACGCGAACCAGAAATTCTGGCTGAAATACATGTTGTCGAGCCAGTCCGCGATTTTGTGGATGAGCACCTGCGTGTTCCTGTCCACGCTGTTTTACTGGATCGGCCTGATTGCCCGTTCCAGCATGGGCTTTACGGTCGGTTCCAAGCTGTGCTGGGCCGCCGTGATCCTGGGCTGGACCGGCATGCTGGTACGCTGGTACGAGTCGTACCTGATTGGCGCCGACGTCGGCCATATTCCGGTGTCGAACCTGTATGAAGTGTTCATCCTGTTCTCGCTGATCACGGCCATGTTTTACCTGTATTACGAAGAGCATTACGCGACCCGCCAGTTGGGCGCCTTCGTGATGATGGTGATTTCGGCCGCGGTCGGATTCCTGCTGTGGTACACCGTGTCGCGCGATGCCGCCGACATCCAGCCGCTGGTGCCGGCGCTGCAAAGCTGGTGGATGAAAATCCACGTGCCGGCCAACTTCATTGGTTACGGCACCTTTGCGCTGGCGTCGATGGTGGCGTGGGCCTACCTGCTCAAGTATGAAAAAGTCCGCACGCTGTGGATCGCGCTGGTCATCGCGCCGCTGGCGCTGACGGCGCTGGCGTGGGGCGTGGCGTATGGCGTGGGCGCGGGCGAAGCGGTCATGAAAGGCATGGTCAACGTGACCCGCTTTGCCGGCAGCTTGGCGCTGCTGTTTGCCATCACCAACTTGCTGCGCGACCGCCTGGCGGAGCGCCTGCCGGCCGGCGACGTGCTGGAAGACGTGATGTACAAGGCGATTTCCGCCGGTTTCGCGTTCTTCACCATTGCCACCATCCTGGGCGCGCTGTGGGCGGCCGAAGCGTGGGGCGGCTACTGGTCGTGGGACCCGAAAGAAACCTGGGCGCTGATCGTGTGGCTCAACTATGCGGCATGGCTGCACATGCGTTTGATGTCCGGCCTGCGCGGCAAAGTGTCGGCCTGGTGGGCGCTGGTGGGCTTGCTGGTCACCACGTTTGCCTTCCTGGGCGTCAATATGTTCCTGTCCGGGCTGCATTCTTACGGCAAACTGTAATGTGATTAACGGCACTTTCAGAAAACAGGTGTAAGGTTCTGAGGAATTATCCGACCAAGCTCAGAACCCGCCTCTTTCTGGAGTAGCCATGTTGATCAAGCGTAGTCCCAACGGCATTGACTTGCCGTTCCCCTCGGAAATCACCCCGCGCGATGTTTATGAGTCGCGCCGTACCTTTATCCGGCAACTGGCGGTTGGCGCGATCGCCGGCGGCTCCTTGCTGGAAATGGCCAACCGCGAAGCCTTTGCGCAAGGGGCCGCCCGCGCCAAGCTGGCCGGCAAAGCCAATCCCGCCTATATCGCGCTCGATAAAATCACCGCGTACAAAGACGCCACCACGTACAACAACTTCTATGAATTCGGCACGGATAAAAGCGATCCGGCGGAAAACGCCCACACCCTGATCACCCGGCCGTGGACCGTGGCGATCGAGGGCGAAGTGAAAAAGCCGATGACCCTGGACCTAGACCAGTTATTGAAACTGGCGCCGCTGGAAGAGCGCATTTACCGCTTGCGCTGCGTGGAAGGGTGGTCGATGGTGATTCCGTGGACCGGCTATTCGCTGTCCGAGCTGATCAAGAAAGTCGAGCCGACCAGCAATGCGAAATATGTGGAATTCATCTCGCTGGCCGACCGCAAGCAAATGCCGGGCGTCGGCAGTCGCGTGCTGAACTGGCCGTATGTGGAAGGCTTGCGCATGGATGAAGCCATGCATCCGCTGGCGCTGCTGACGCTGGGCATGTATGGCGAAGTGTTGCCGAACCAAAATGGCGCGCCGGTGCGCATCATGTTGCCGTGGAAATATGGCTTCAAGTCCGCCAAATCCATCGTCAAAATCCGTTTCGTCAAAGACCAGCCGCGCACCGCGTGGAATGTGGCGGCGCCATCGGAATATGGGTTTTATTCGAACGTGAACCCGGACGTCGACCACCCGCGCTGGTCGCAGGCGTCCGAGCGCCGCATCGGCGAAGACGGCTTCCTGGCGAAAAAGCGCAAGACCTTGATGTTCAACGGCTATAACGACGTGGCGCCACTGTACGCCGGCATGGATTTAAAGCGGTACTTCTGATGAACCTGGCGACCCCTTCGGCGCGGCAGGTCACGGCCATCAAGGTGGCCGTGTTCGCGTTGTCCCTGCTGCCGTTTTTTAAGCTGGTCTGGCTGGTCGCCAATGACCGGCTGGTGGAACCGCTGCAATACATCACGCGCGCCACCGGCGACTGGACCTTGTACTTCCTGTGCATCACGCTGGCGGTGACGCCGCTGCGGCGGTTGTCGAAGTGGAACTGGGTGCTGAAGCTGCGCCGCATGCTGGGGCTGTATGCGTTCTTTTATGCGCTGCTGCACTTCACCACTTTCCTGTGGTTCGACCATTTCTTTGATGTCGCCGAAATGCTGAAAGACGTGGTCAAGCGTCCGTTCATCACGGTCGGCTTTATCGCGTTCGTGCTGTTGATCCCGTTGGCGCTCACCAGCACCCATGGCATGGTGCGGCGTCTGGGCGGCAAGCGCTGGCAGTTGTTGCACAAGGCGATCTATGTGATCGCGCCGCTGGGCATCTTGCACTTCTGGTGGATGAAGGCGGCCAAGCATGACTTTTCGCAGCCGATCGTGTTTGGGCTGATCGTGCTGGCGCTGCTGGGCGTGCGGGTAGTGTGGGCACGCAACAAGGCGGCCGCGGCGCGCTAGTCGCCTGGTCGCGCAGGGCGGATGCGGCGTAGCCGTCATCCGCCATGGCATGCATTCCCGTGGTGTTACTGGATGACCGACTCCAGCGCGAACAGGTCGGCCGGATTTTCACGCTGGCGCACCACGTGCACTTGCGTGCCATCGACGATCAGTTCCGCCGCGCGGCCACGGGTGTTGTAGTTGGACGCCATCGTCATGCCATACGCACCGGCGGTTTTCATGACCAGCAAATCGCCGGCGGCCAGCGACAGCGCACGGTCGCGCGCCAGCCAGTCGCCCGATTCGCACACCGGGCCCACCACGTCATAGGTTGCCACCGCCGCATCGCCTTGCACCACCGGCTGCATGTCCATCCATGCCTGATACAGGGCCGGACGGGCCATATCATTCATGGCGGCATCCACGATGCAGAAATTCTTTTCCTCGCCGTGCTTGATGAATTCGACGCGGGTCAGCAGCACGCCGGTGTCGCCCACGATCGAGCGGCCCGGCTCGAAGCACACCTTGATCGGCTTGCCGGCGTGGCGTTCCTGGCGCCAGGCGTCGATACGGGCAAACACCCGGCCCAGGTAGTCGCCCACCGGCACCGGCGCGCTGTCTTCCTCGTCGCCATAATCGATGCCGAGGCCGCCGCCCAGGTCCAGGTGGTGCAAATGAATGCCGTCCGCATCCAGTTGGTCGATCAGTTCGATCAGGCGGTCCAGCGCTTCGAGCAGCGGTGCGTCATCGAGCAATTGCGAACCGATGTGGCAATCGATACCGGCCACATCGAGGTGCGGCAACTGGGCGGCGGTGCGGTAGGTTGCCAGCGCGTCGGTATAGGCCACGCCGAACTTGTTGGCTTTCAGGCCGGTGGCGATATACGGGTGGGTCTTGGCGTCCACGTTCGGGTTCACGCGCAGCGATACGCGCGCTTGCTTGCCCAGCGAACCGGCCACTTCGTTCAGACGGTGCAGTTCCGGGATCGATTCCACGTTGAAGCACAGGATGTCGTGTTCCAGCGCCAGGCGCATTTCCGCCACGGTTTTACCGACTCCCGAGAAAATCACTTTCTTCGGATCGCCACCGGCCGCAATCACGCGCAGCAATTCACCGCCCGACACGATGTCAAAACCGGCGCCGCGCTGCGCCAGCAGGTTCAGTACGGCCAGGTTGGAGTTGGCCTTCATCGCATAGCACACCAGCGCGTCGCGGCCGGCGCAAGCGTTTTGGTAGGCATCGAAGTTGGCCAGCAACTGGGCTTTGGAGTAAACGTAGGTCGGGGTGCCGTATTGCTCGGCGATGGCGGCCAGGGACACGCCTTCGGCGTGCAGCACGCCGTCCTGGTAAGAGAATTGCGACATAAATTATTGTTGGGATGCGGGAGGTGTGGAAGGTACCGGAGCGGAGGGGGGCGCTACGCCGGGCTTGCTTTGAGCGGGTTGGCTTGGAGCAGAGGCTGGCTTGGCCGGCTGTTTTGGTAAGTACAGCGGGCCAGTTTGGCCGCAGCCCGCCAATAAGGCGGAAATGCAGGCCACCGCGGAGATGTGCAGCGCTAAAGTGGACTTCACGATTAAAATCAAGGTTTGACAGAAGATCTTGGAGTGTAGCATGACCGAATCAGAATTTTTGGACGTGGCCGACGCCACCCTGTCCGCGATTGAAAACGCGCTGGACCGCCTGTACGACCAGGACATGGTCGACGTCGAGTGCAGCCGCAGCGGCAATGTGCTGGAAATCGAGTTTTGCCACAACGGCTCCAAAGTCATCGTCAACAGCCAGGCGGCGATGCAGGAAATCTGGGTGGCGGCCCGTTCCGGCGGTTTCCACTACAAACGGGTGGACGGCAAGTGGCTCGATACGCGCACCGGCAAGGAGTTGTTCCAGGCGTTGTCGGATATCACGACGGAGCAGGGTGGGGCGCCGGTTGTGGTCAGCGATCAATAATTAAAAAAGGGTGCGGATCGCACCCTT
>JAIENA010000100.1 GCA_019751755.1 Burkholderiaceae bacterium
CTTACGCGCCCTGCACCCGGTTACGCCCCCCGGCCTTGGCCTGGTACAGCGCCTGATCGGCCGCTTGCACCAATTGCGCGGGGGTGCGGTCCTTGCCCGGCACCATCGACGCCACGCCGCAACTGACCGAGACATGGCCGAACGGTGAGGTTTCGTGCGGCAGCGCCAGCGCGGCCAACGCGCGCCGGATGTTGTCGGCCACGCGCAGCGCGTCTTCCGGTGACGCGCCAGGGGCGATAAAGGCGAACTCCTCGCCGCCATAACGCGCCACCAGGTCGCCGGCCCGGTGCATGCCGCCGCTGAGCGCCTGCGCCACGCGGCGCAGGCATTCATCACCAGCCGGATGGCCATAGCGATCGTTATACGGCTTAAAATAATCGACGTCGAACATGGCCACCGCCAGCGCTTCGCCACGGCGCGCGGCGCGCCGCCACTCGCGCTCCAGCACATCATCGAAACAGCGCCGGTTCGCCACCCCGGTCAGGCTGTCGGTGGACGACAGCGCCGCCAGCTTCTGGTTGGTTTCCTGCAGTTCGCGGGTGCGCGCTTCCACCATCTGCTCCAGCTGGTGCGTGTGCGCCATCAAGCGCCGCACGCGCCAGCGGTACAGCGCACCCAGCATGGCCAGCGCCAGCACGCCCATGGCGCTGCGGAACCACCAGGTCTGCCACACCGGCGGCAACACCGTCACCGGCAGCACGACTTCGTCACGACTTTCCATGCCCTTGTTGTTGGTCCCCATCAGGCGGAAGCGGTAGGTGCCTGGATACAGGTTGGTATAGGTGGCGACGGGGCGGCTGGCGTCGGTCTGCACCCAGTCCTTGTCAAATCCTTCCAGCATGTAGCGGTAAGTGTTGCGCTTCGGCTCCGCATAATGCAGGGCCGAGAATTCCAGCGTCAGCACCGACGCGTTCCACGGCAAGGTCAGCGCGCGCGGCGCAATCACGCTGCCATCGAGCTTGACGCCGGGCAGCGCGCCGCCGTCATTGAGCGAGCGGTTATACAGGCTGATATCGGTGAGCGCCAGTTGCGGCGGGCGTGACACGCTGCTGTGGATCGTCGGATCGACCGCCGTGATGCCGCTGGTGCTGCCGTAATACAGCTTGCCGTCGCTGCCGCGCGCCGACGCATCGAGATAAAAGCCTTCGGTCAAACCGTCTTCCGTCGAATAATGCGTGGCGGTTTCGCTGACCGGCTCCAGCTTCGACAAGCCCGCCACCGTACTGACCCACAGCATGCCGCTGCGATCCGACTGGATCGCTTCCACCAGTTGGTTGCCGAGCGGGCCCTTGCCCGGATAGCGTTTCACTTCGATCCGGCCGTCGCGGGTCGTGATGCGGTTCAAGCCCTTCACCGTGCCGCCCCACAACACGCCGGACGCGTCTTCGTGCAGGCAGGTGATGCGATCGCTCGAGATGGTGTCCGGGCGTGCCGGATCGGACCGCAAGTGGGTGAACTTGCCGGTCGCCGGGTCCATCATGTCGAGGCCGCCCCGGTAAAACTCACCGGTCCAGACCCGGCCCAGGCGATCCTCCAGCAGCGTCGTCACGCCATCAACACTGCGGCTGTCGGGATTTTGCGGATCGTGCGTGTAGGTCTGGTAGTCGCCGCCGGCCGGGTTGTAGCGCACCAGTCCCGCGCCGGTCCCCAGCCACAGGATGCCGCCCTTGCCCGGTACGATGCGGTTGATGAAATTACTGCCGCCACTGCCAAAATTGATGACCTTGAACGCGCCGTCCAGGCTATCGAGCCGGTTCAAGCCTTTCGAGGTGCCGGCCCACAGCGGGCCGCCCGGCTGCTGGTACAGGCTGTACACCACATTGTGGCTGAGGGTGCCGGGCTGCTTGGCATCGGCCGCATAGTGGCGCACCAGTTTGCGCGCGACCGGATCGAACAGCGCCAGGCCATCATCGGCGCCAAGCCACAGCTTGCCGTCCGGCGCGCCGCCCAGGCTGCGCACGAAATTGCTGGACTTGAACACGTTCGGCGCGACGTCGCGCGGGATATGCCGTTCAAAGCCGTGGTAGCCCAGGTTGGCGCGGATCACGCCATTGGTGAAGGTGCCGACCCACAAGGTGCCGGTACGGTCGTGCATGGTGAGATTGATGGCATTGGTCGGCAGGCTGTGGGCGTCTTCGGCGCGGCGCTGGTAGACCTGGAACGACTGGGTGGCGCGGTCCCAGCGCCAGATCCCGCCGGTGCGGGTGCTGATCCACAAGTCGCCCGTCAAATCCTCGTCGATGTGCAGCACCCGGCCCGTCAGGCCCGCCAGGCGCTGGCGCTGCTCCCACGGCGTGCCCGGCTTCCACACAAAGACGCCGTCATCGGTGCCGATCCACAGCTTGCCGGCGGAATCGACGTGCAGCGAGCGCACATCGTTGTGGCGCGGATTGGGCTGCTGGTCGTCGTCGATGCGAAAATGCTGGAACGTCTTGCCACCCGGCGCCAGGTAATCGAGCCCGCCCGGCCAGGTGCCGGCCCACACGCCGCCCGCCGGGTCGAGCGCCACGGCGCCGATGTCGTTGTGTTTCAGGCTGTCCGGCTGGTCCGCCTCATGCTGGTAGACGGTAAACTTGCCGCTCTTCGGTTCAAAGTGCTGCAAGCCGCCCCAGGTACCGAGCCACATGCCGCCCTTGCCGTCCGCAACGATGCGCCGCACGATGCGGTGATTGCGCGGCCCCGATTCCGGCACATGGCGGATAAAACTGTTCGATTCCGGCTCATAGCGCGCCAAGCCCTCGTCGGTCCCGGCCCAGATACGCCCCAATTCGTCATTGAACAGCGCGGCGATGCGTCCGCCCGGGACACTGCCCGGATTGACGGGATCATTCTGGTAGCGCACCGCGCGCCGTCCGTCAAAGCGGAACAAACCACCTTCGACGGTGCCGATCCAGATAAAGCCCTGGCGGTCCTGCAGCAGCGAAATGATGGACTGGCTGTCCGATCCCAGCGTGTCGATGGCCTTGAACGACAATGCCTGCTGGCCGGCCAGCGCCGGCAATGCCAGGCAGCCCGCCAGCACCAGCAGGGCGCACAGGCGGCGCGGCAGTTCTCGCGGCAAACACATCCAGCGCATCGACCTCTCCCGGGATGACAACAGGGAACAGTATACGCATGTCTCTTGCAAGCCAGCAACAGCAAGTCAGCCTGCGACGACCGTTTGTCGTTATAATTTCAATAAAAGAACTTTCCATCAAGGCGCCATGGACGATCTTGCACAGCATCAGCCTTCCACCGCCACGCCACGCGCTCCTGCCGCCCATCATGGCAGCCGCGAGCGCCTGCGGCTGCGGTTACAGAAGCTGTTGCGCGGACCGCTACGGGCCGGTGGCCCGATCGTGCGCTGGGGCGCGTTGGCGCTGGCGGTCGCACTGGCGGCGGTGCTGGCGCAGCGTCAGGTGGTGCACCAGCAGCAGCGGCGCGACTTGCAAGCCGCTACTATTGATGTCGCCAACCGCGTGCAGGCGGAAAGCAGCGACAATAAAGTGATCGGCGGCGCCATCCTGATGGGGCTGGTGGAAGACAGTATCAAGCAATTACTGAACGGAAAAATCGCTGCCGACTCGAATGAAATCCATGCCGATTTCGCCGCCATTATCGATCAGTACGGCGCCGATAATGTATTCGTGCTGGCCGGCGATGGCAACACGCTGGCGTACCTGAACAAGGAAGGCAAGGCCACCGGTATCGGCCGCAACCTGGCGTTCCGGCCCTATTGCCGCCGCGCGCTGGCGGGCGAAGCCAATGTCTATCCGGCGATCGGCGGCACCTCGCGCGAACGGGGCCTGTACTTCGCCGCCCCGGTCCATGGCGGCAACAGCCGCGACACCCCGATCACCGGCGCCTATGCCATCAAGATGCCGGTGGCGGACATCGACCGGCAATTGCAGAAGATCAGCGACCCGGTGCTGCTGCTGTCGCCGGACGGCGTGGTGTTCGCGTCCAACCATGAAGACTGGCTGTTGAAACTGGCGGCGCCGATCAGCGTCGAACGGCGCGCAGAACTGGCGCGCAGCAAGCAATTCGGTGCGCTGTTCGATGACGATGGCCCGGAACACCTGCCCTTTACGTTGGACGGCGACAATATCTGGTACGACGGCAGCTTCCATGCCCTGTCGTCGGTACCGCTGAACTGGCCGGACGACAGCAACCGCCAATGGCGCGTGGTACGCCTGCAAGACCGCGCCATCTGGCTGCCGCTGTGGCGCGAACTGGCGCTGGCGGCCGGCTGCATACTGGCGGTGTGGCTGCTGGCGCTGGTCATCACGGGCCGCCAGCGCACCGCCGAGGCGACCCGCCGCCTGCGCCTCAACAATGAACGGCGCATGCGGGAAATCACCAACAACCTGCCGGTGGCGGTCTACCAGTTCCGCCTCGACGCCGACGGCAAGCCCTCGTTCCAGTTCATGAGCCCGGCCATTACCGCGATTACCGGCTTGCAGGCCAGCGACGTGCTGTCGGCCGGCGGCGTGCTGTTTGAGATGCTGGACCCGGACCATGAAGCGGGCTTGCTGGGCCGGCTGGCCCAGGCCGCGCGCCTCGGTCGCCCGTTCCATGAACGGCTCGAATTCGGCCGCGGCGCCACCTCCGGGACGCGCTGGGTCGAGCTGCATTGCGCGGCGGCGCGCCAGCACGATGGCAGCGAAGCCTGGAACGGCTACCTGGCCGACGTCACGGCGGAACACACGGCGGGCCAGGCGCTGTCGGCCGCCAAGCTGGCGGCGGAAGACGCCACCCGCAGCAAGTCGATGTTCCTGGCCAATATGAGCCATGAAATCCGCACCCCGATGAACGCCATCATCGGCATGAGCCACCTGGCGCTGAAGACCGGACTGACGCCGCGCCAGCACGATTACATTCAGAAGATCCAGCGCGCCGGCCAGCATTTGCTGGGCATCATCAACGACATCCTCGACTTTTCCAAGATCGAAGCCGACAAGCTGGCGGTGGAAGCGACCGCGTTCGACCTGGCGCAAGTGCTGGACAATGTCGCCACCGTGATTGCCGACAAGGTGCAGGCCAAGGGGCTGGAACTGGTGTTCGACGTGGCCAGCGACGTGCCAGACTGCCTGATCGGCGACCCGCTGCGGCTGGGCCAGATCCTCATCAATTACGCCAACAACGCCGTCAAGTTCACCGAGCGGGGCGAGGTCGCGGTGCGGGTCCGGGTCAAAGCGAGCGAAACCCGCGGCGGCGAAGGCCGGGTGTTGCTGCATTTCGCCGTGCACGACACCGGCATCGGCCTGACCAACGAGCAGATCGGCAAACTGTTCCAGAGCTTCCAGCAAGCCGACGCCTCGACCACGCGCAAGTATGGCGGCACCGGCCTGGGCCTGGTGATTTCCCGCAAACTGGCCGAGCTGATGGGTGGCACGGTGGGCGTGGAAAGCGTGCATGGCGCAGGCTCGACGTTCTGGTTCACCGCCAATCTCGGCATTGGCAGCCAAGGCCGGCGCGCCATGCTGCCCTCGCCCGACCTGCGCGGGCGCAAGATCCTGGTGGTGGACGACAATGACAGCGCCCGCACCGTGCTGCTCGACCTGCTGCACACCATGCGCTTCGACGCCAGCGCCGCGCCATCGGGCCGGCAAGCGGTGGAACTGGTGCGCGAGCGCGCCGCGACGCCGGACGCGTTTGATGTGGTCTTGCTGGACTGGCAAATGCCGGGCATGAACGGCCCGGAAACCGCGATGGCGCTGCGCGCGCTGGGGCTGCAGCAGACGCCGCGCATGGCCATGGTGACCGCGTTTGGACGCGAGGAAGTGCTGGCGCAGGCGCGCGCGGCCGGGATTGACGATGTGCTGATCAAGCCCGTCAATCCGTCCGTGCTGCTCAACACGTTGGTACGCCTGCTGGGCGGAGAATTGGATGACGGCGTGGACGATGGCAGCATGCCACGCTACGCCCCCACGGCGCCGGTCAACCTGATGGCGGGCATGGCGGCGATTGCCGGCGCGCGCGTGCTGCTGGCCGAAGACAATGCGCTGAACCAGCAGGTGGCGACGGAATTACTGATCGATGCCGGCTTGCAGGTCGACGTGGCCAACAATGGCCTTGAAGTGCTGGCGCTGCTGGAGCGCCATGCGGCGGGCCATTACGCGATCATCCTGATGGACATGCAAATGCCGGAAATGGATGGCCTGGAAGCCACCCGCCGGGTGCGCGCGCTGCCGGCCCATGACGGCTTGCCGGTGGTGGCGATGACGGCCAATGCGATGCAGGGCGACCGCGACCAATGCCTGCAGGCGGGCATGGTGGACTTTGTCAGCAAGCCAGTCGAACCCGATGATCTGTGGCGCGCGCTGCTGCGCTGGGTGCCGCCGCAAGCCGCGGCGACCGTGTCCGCCACCGTTGCGTCGGAACCCGGCCAGGAATCTGGCCAAGAACCCGATGCCGGGCCGGCCGGGGAAGCCGCCATCGGCACGGCCCAAGCCACCGTCATAACCACGGCGGCCGAGGACGTGCTGCCGTCCCACATTGCCGGGCTCGACATGGCGGGTGGCCTGCGCCGCGTGTTGCACAAGCCCGAGCGCTATATCGCCATGTTGCGCGGCTTCGTGGCCGGCCAGGCCCATGCGGATAGCGAGATCGCCGGCGCGCTGGCGGACGGCCGGCTCGCCGATGCGGAACGGGCCGCCCATACGCTCAAAGGCTTGTCCGGCAATATCGGCGCCGATGCGCTGCAAGCGGCGGCCGGCACGCTGGAGCAGGCCATCAAGGACGGCACGCCGGCCGATGACGCGTTGGCGCTGGTGGCGTCGCTGCTGGGCACGCAGGTGGCGGCGATTACCCAGGCGCTGCCCTCGGATGCGGCGCCTGCCGCGCCGGTAACGGTCGATCCCGCGCTGCGCGACGCCGTGATGGCGCAATTGCGCGCGCTGCTGGCCGACGACGACGCCCAGGCCGAAAAAGTCTTGATCGATCACCAGCCGCTGTTGGCGGCTGCCTACCCCAACCATATCCGTCGGCTGCAACAAGCCATCGGCCAATTCGATTTCGAAACGGCGCTGGCCGTGCTCGATGAAACGCGGAATCCAACCTGATGAACCCTGTACGAAAACCCGTCGTCCTGGTGGTTGACGATACGCCGGACAACTTGTCGCTAATCAGCGGCCTGCTGTCGAACCGCTACACCGTCAAAGTCGCCCCGAACGGCGAGCGGGCGTTAAAGATCGCCCACAGCGACAACCGCCCCGACCTGGTCCTGCTCGACATCATGATGCCGGACATGGATGGCTATGAAGTGTGCCGCCGCCTCAAGAAGGATCCCGCCACGGCGGACATTCCGGTGATTTTCCTCACCGCGAAATCGCAGGTGGAAGACGAACAGGCCGGCTTCAGCCTGGGCGCGGTCGATTACATCACCAAGCCGGTCAGCCCGCCGATCCTGATGGCGCGGGTGCGCACGCATTTGCAGTTGAAAGCGTCGTCCGACTTCCTCAAGGACAAGGCCGACTTCCTGGAACAGGAAGTGGCGCGCCGCACCGATGAAGTGCGCGCGGTGCAGGACGTGACGATCCTGACCATGGCGTCGCTGGCGGAAACCCGCGACAACGATACCGGCAACCATATCCTGCGCACCCAGTGGTACATGAAGGCGCTGGCGGAGCACTTGCGTGGCCATCCCCGCTTCGCCGCCCAACTGACGCCGCAATACATCGAGGTGCTGTTCAAGTCGGCGCCGCTGCACGACATCGGCAAGGTCGGCATTCCCGACCGCATCCTGCTGAAACCGGGCCGCTTCACGCCGGACGAAATGGCGATCATGGAAACCCACACCACGCTGGGGCGCGACGCCATCGTGCATGCGGAACAGCGCCTCGGCGTCAATGTGCCCTTCCTGCACTGCGCCAAGGAAATCGCCTATTCGCACCAGGAAAAATGGGATGGCAGCGGCTATCCGGAAGGCCTGGCCGGCGACGCCATCCCGTTGTCGGCGCGCCTGATGGCGGCAGCGGACGTGTACGATGCGCTGATCTGCAAGCGCGTCTACAAGGACGCCATCCCGCACGAGCAGGCGGTGGCCATCATGCGCGAAGGCCGCGGCAGCCATTTCGATCCCGATGTGCTGGACGCCTTCCTCGCCCTGCAGGACGAATTCCGCGCGATTGCCGCACGCTTTGCCGATTCAGACGACGACATCCATGAACACCAGGCCCGCCTGGAGCGCCCGGCCTGAAGGACGTAGATCATGAACTTTGCCAAGCTGACCTTCCTGGTGGTGGACGACGTGCCCGCCATGTGCCAGATCACCGCCAACCAGTTGCGCGCATTGGGTGCGGAAAACATCCTCACCGCCGGCAATGGCGCCGACGCCTTGCGCCTGTTGCAGACGCGCCAGGTCGACCTGGTACTGTCGGACTGGAACATGCCGCTGATGGATGGGCTGGAATTGCTGCGCCAGATCCGCGCCCAGACGGACCTGGCGCAGATCCCGATGGTGATGGTGACGGCGGAAGCGGACCGCGATCGGATTGCCCAGGCCATCAACAGCGGCGTGTCCGATTTGCTGGTCAAGCCCTACACGCGCCAGCGCCTGGAAGACAAGGTGGCCAATGCCCTGAGCCGGCGCGTGCGGCCGGCCGGCGAAGCGCCGGCCATCCCCGCCGCCCCGGCGGCGGCGCTGCCGCGCCCGACCATCCTGGTGGTCGACGACACCCCCGACAACCTGCGCCTGATCGCCGACCTGTTCGACGGTCAATACCGCGTCAAGGTCGCCCACAACGGTCCCAAGGCGCTGGCCATGTGCAGCGCCGACAACCCGCCCGACCTGGTGCTGCTGGACGTCATGATGCCCGGCATGGATGGCTTTGAAGTGGCCCAGCGCATGCGCGAACATCCGGCCAGCGCCCATATCCCGATCATCTTTGTCACCGCCCTCAACGATGACGCCGCGCGCCGTAAAGGGCTGAACCTGGGCGCGGTGGATTTCGTCAGCAAACCGCTGGACCCGGACTTGCTGCAATTGCGGGTCCAGAATTTCATGCGCCATATCGCGTTGCATCTGCAGCGCCAGGCGGAATACGATGTGCTGCTGGAAAATGCCCGGCTGCGCGAAGACGTGGAACGCATGCTGCGGCATGACATCAAAGGGCCGCTGGCGGGCGTGCTGGGCCTGGCGCAACAACTGACGTCCGCCGTTGGACTGGCGCCGGAACACGCGGCGCAGGCCGACCTGATTGCCGCCAGTGCCAAACAGGCGCTCGATACCGTGCAACTGTCGTCCGACCTGTTCATGATTGAAACCGGCAATTACCGGCTCGATCCGATGCCGGTCGATGTGGCGGCCACGCTGCACCAGGTGGCCGGCGCCGCCCGCGCCATCTATAGCGCCGCCGCCACTGCCGCCGGCAATGTCCAGATCTCGGTCAATGCGCCGCTGTCAGGCGTGATGGCGGCCGCGGATCCCACACTGCTACCGGCGGTCTTGCACAACCTGGTCAAGAATGCTTGCGAAGCGGCGGCGCCGGACGGCAACGTAACGCTGTCGCTGCTGGCGAGCCAGCCGTTACTGGTCACCATCACCAACACCGGGGTGGTGCCGACGCCGATGCGCGAACGCTTTTTTGACCGCTACGCGTCGTCCGGCAAGCGCCAGGGCACCGGCCTGGGCACCTATTCCGCCCGGCTGCTGACGGAGGCCATGCTGGGCACGATCGCGATGGCCACCGACGATCTCCAACACCGCACGGTGCTGACCGTGACATTGCCCGCCCACCATCCGTGAGCGCTCATCGGTGTTAATAATTTATATTAATAATTGTTACACTTTTTTTGATGATTGGTGACAATCCGCGCATTTTTCAGGCGGGTGATTGACGTATCCTAAATGCAAGATCGTTAATTGCTTTACAAGAATGCAGAACACCACCGAACTACGCCTGCGCGGCGCCCTCCTCAGCTATCGCGTCATTATCGATGGCATACAAGATGGCCACACGCTGGAGCAGGTGGCGGCCCGGCTGGCCGAACTGTTCCAGCGCACCGTCGACCAGATGCTCGCACTGCTGACAGCGCCACGCGCCATCATCAAGAAACAGCTCGATTGCGGCCACGCGCTGCGCTTCCAGGGGGCGCTGCAGCGCGCCGGCTGCATCGCCGTGATCGAGCCGGACCATGCCGACTTTTCCACGCTGGTGCTGGCGCACCATGTCAGCCCCGCTCCCGGCATTACCATCAACGCGCCCGAAGCGTGGCACGCCAGCAGGGATGGCGACACCTTCGAACTGCGCGATCCCGCCAGCGGCGCCTGCCTGCGCGCCGTGGGCGTGACGTCGTCCGCGCTGTCGGTGCGCGAATGGGCCGGGCAGCGCTTTCGGGGGGTGGTGGAAAACATGCCTTACTTGCGCCAGGTGCGCGCGCCGTACCCGGTAGAAGGCGCCGGCTGGGATCAGCGGGTGCAAGGAGTGGCGTCGGAATTCCGTGGCACCGTCCCAGGCCAGCTCGCCGGTGCCGGCGTCGACAGCCATTACCTGGTGCTGTGCCTGCGCTCGTCGCACTCGCTGATCTGCCTGACCGTCCAGGCGCCGGCCGCCGTGTTTGACGCCAGCGAATCGCTGTACCGCTGGCTGCTGCGCCACCAGCTCGACGTGTGCGATGCGGTGGCGGCGAGCGAGGCGCCGCTGCCGCAACCGGTGGCGCTGGCGCCGCACGATGAAGCGTTGCAGCGCTGGCTGCGCTACAACGCAGCACGCCCGTCACGCCGTCAGGTATCGCAGAAGACCAGCAAGCAGCAGCGCCTGTTCCCGCGCGCCATGTAATAAAGCCTTTACGGGCGCATTTCCATATGCGGAAATATTCCGCCCTGCCCGTTCCGGCCGGGTGTGCGGCATGCGCCGATTGACTATACAATTGCGCACGTTTCCCGTCACACTCTTCGAAAGGCCGCGCCATGGCGATCACTGTTTTCCTCAACCTGGCCATTGCCGCCGCGCTGCTGACCTTCATGTACCGCCAGCAAGCCCGCCACGCCACGTTCACCGTGCGCGTGTTCACGGGCCTGGGACTGGGCGTGGCGCTGGGTGCGGGCTTGCAGGCGGCCTATGGCATCGCCGCGCCGGAATTGAAAACCACCGCCGAATACCTCGACATCGTCGGCAGCGGCTACGTCAAGCTGCTGCAAATGATCATCATGCCGCTGATCATGGTGTCGATTGTCGGCGCGATCCTGAAATTAAAAAACGCCACGTCGCTCGGCAAGATCAGCGCGCTGACCATCGGCACGCTGATGGCCACCACGATTGTGGCGGCGGCGATCGGCATCCTGATGGCCAAGCTGTTCGGCCTGAGCGCGGTCGGCATGGCGTCCAATGCGGCCGAGGTGGCGCGCGGCGCTTACCTGCAGGGCAAGCTGGGCGATGCGCAGGCGATTTCGCTGCCGTCAATGCTGCTCAGTTTCCTGCCCGCCAACCCGTTCCTGGACCTGACCGGCGCGCGCAAGACCTCCACCATCGCGGTGGTGATTTTCTCGATCTTCATCGGCCTGGCCGCCACCGGCATCCATGACAAAAAACCGGACTTGTTCGCATCGTTCGAGCACGCGGTGCACGTGGCGCATGCGATCGTGATGCGACTGGTGACGATGGTGCTGCGCCTGACGCCGTATGGCGTGTTTGCCCTGATGGCGCAAATGGTGGCCACGTCCAGCCTGGCCGACATCGTCAACCTGATCAACTTCGTGCTGGCGTCGTACAGTGCGCTGGCGTTGATGTTCGTGGTGCACCTGGCGCTGGTGGCGGCGATGGGCTTGAATCCGCTGCGCCATGCGCGCAAGATTTTCCCGGTACTGGCCTTCGCCTTCACGTCGCGCACCAGCGCCGGCGCGATCCCGATGAATGTGCAGACGCAAACGCAACGCCTCGGCATTCCTGAAGGCATCGCCAACTTTGCCGCCTCGTTTGGCGCCACCATCGGCCAGAACGGCTGCGCCGGCATTTATCCGGCCATGCTGGCGGTCATGATCGCACCGACGGTCGGCATCGATCCGTATACGGTGTCCTTCATCCTGCCGCTGCTGGCGATCATCGCCATCGGGTCGGTCGGCGTGGCCGGCGTGGGCGGCGGTGCCACGTTTGCCGCGCTGATCGTGCTGTCGTCGCTGAACTTGCCAGTGGCGCTGGCAGGCTTGCTCATTTCCATCGAACCACTGATCGACATGGGCCGCACCGCACTCAACGTCAGCGGCGCCATCACGGCCGGCACCGTCACCAGCCGCGTGCTGGGCGAGACCGATATGGCCGTGTTCAACAGCGACGCTGAACTCAGCGAGGAAGCCGACAGCCAGGCCGCCTAAGTTTGCCCCGCCTGGGGGCATTGCGCAGCGCGCCGCCCTGCTCGGAGCGGCCGTGCGCCGCCTGTTCGGCGATTCGTCTAACATGGATTCCATCGCCAACCTGAATGGAATCACCGTCATGAAACCTTTATCGTCAGCGCTGTTACTGGCGGCCTTGCTGGCCGCCGCGACACTGAGCGGGTGCAAAGACCGCAACATCAATACCCCGCCCCCGGCCAGTGACATGACACCGGCGCCTGTCACGACGCCGGTGCCCGCGCCGGAACCTGCGCCCGCCGCGCCATCGGCCACCCCGCCGGACAATGGCACCACCACCGCGCCGCCGGTCTCGCCAGCGCCAGCCACCACGCCGCCGTCCAGCGGCACCAGCGGTACGAGTGGCACCTCCGGCACCAGCGGCAGCGGCAGCAGTGGCACCGACGCCTATGGCAAGCCCGTGACACCCGGCACACGCAACGACAACGCCGACGCAATGCCGCGCAAGGATGTTCCGCCGCAGCGTTAATAGGGTGTGAGGGCCAGCAACGACAAAGGGACCCCGTGGGGTCCCTTTGTCATGACTGCCTGCGTCGATTACACGACTTTCGGCGCCACCGGCTTGAGCTTGCCACCACCGGCGCCACCGCTGCCACCTTTACCACTGGCCTTGCGCACCAGCCACATGATGCTGCGGAAAATCATGCGGATGAAGGTCAGCGTCAGCAACGCTTCAATGAACGTCAGCACGAACGCCGCCAGGGAATTCCAGCGTTCGGCGCGACGGCCGTACTTGGCCACCATGCGGTCGCGCGAAATTTCAATGCTGTCGTAGAAGGTCGGCACCACCAGCAAGGTCAAAATCGTCGACGTGATCGTGCCGCCGATAATCGCCACCGCCAGTGGGCGGTAGAACTCGCCACCTTCGCCCAGGCCCAGCGCCACCGGCAACATGCCGGCAATCAGCGCGAACGTGGTCATCAGGATCGGACGCAAACGCATGCGGCCGGCCTGCATCAGCGCTTTTTCGCGGGCAATGCCTTCTTCCTCTTGCTTGCGCGCGGCATCGAGCAACAGGATGGCATTCTTCGCGACCAGCCCCATCAGCATGATGATGCCGATAAAGCTCATCAGGTTCAGCGTGCCATTGGTCAGCAGCAGCGCCAGCACCACGCCGATCAGCGACAGCGGCAGCGACAGCATCACCGCGATCGGCGCCGTGAACGAACCGAATTGCATCACCAGGATCAGGTACATCAGGCCGACACCGGACACCAGCGCGATGGTCATCGCGGTGAACAGTTCTTTCTGGTCCTTGCCGGCGCCGCCCAGCGACAGGCCATAGCCTGGCGGGAAGTCGATTTCCTTGGCCAGTTTCATGGCGTCGGCCGTGACTTCACCGGTCGAGCGGCCCTGGGCATTGGCCGACACCGCGATCAGGCGCTTGCCCCCCTTGTGGGTAATGGTGGCCGGGCCTTTACCCATGGTCACGCGGGCAATCTGGTCCAGCGGCACCATCTGGTTCGTGCCGGACACCGCAATCGGCAGGCGCTCGATGTTTTCCGCGCTGGTGCGGTCGGCCGGATGCAGGCGCACCGCCACGTCACGGGTCTCACCGGTCGGGTCGACCCAGTCGCCCACTTCGATGCCGGCAAACGCCACGCGCAGCGCTTGCGCCGCATCACCGGCCGAAATGCCCATCGAGTTGGCCAGGCCACGGTCCAGTTCAATTTGCAGCTCGTCTTTCGGATCCTGCTCGGACAAGCCAACGTCCACCGCGCCAGGTACCCGGCGCAGTTTTTCCATGTAGGCGTTGGTGATGTCCATCAGCTTGCGGGTGTCGGAACCGGTGAACTCCACCTGGATCGGCTTGCGGTTACCGTTCGACAAGTCATCAAGCACCACGTATTCGGCGCCCACCAGGGTGCTGAGCTTTTCACGCAATTCCACGGCGGCGTCCGCCGCGCTGCGCTTGCGCTCATTCTTCTTGCCCAGGTCGACATAGATCCGGCCACCGGTCAGGTTGACATAGCTGTTGGTCTGCTTGGTTTCCGGCAGCGTGCGCGCCAGTTCGGCGGCTTTTTCCAGTTTCAGGCGCGAGTATTCCAGGCTGCTCGACGACGGCGTACGCACATCGATCATGATGGTGCCGTAGTCCGACTGCGGCAAGAAGCTGGAACCGCCGAATTTCATGTGCAGGCCCAGCGCCGCCACCAGCGACACCAGCGTGATCACCACCATCGAGCGGCGGTGGTGCAGCGCCCAGCCGATCACATTGCCGTAACGGTCGGCCTGGTGGTCGAACCAGTCATTGAAGCGCTGCAAGACGCGGCTCAAACCTTTTTTCGGCGCCAGGTGGTGATCCGGCGGATCGCCCCAGTAGGCCGACAGCATCGGGTCCAGCGTGAACGAAATAAACAGCGACACCAGCACCGAGCAGGTCACGGTCAGCGCAAAGGGACGGAACCATTCACCGGAAACACCCGGCATCACCGCCACCGGAATGAACACGGCCATGATGGAGAAGGTGGTGGCCGCCACGGCCAGGCCGATTTCCGCCGTGCCTTCCAGCGCGGCCTTGCGGCGGTTGGAGCCCATCTGCATGTGGCGCACGATGTTTTCCCGCACCACGATGGCGTCGTCAATCAGCACGCCGATCGCCAGCGACAAGCCCAGCAGGGTCATGAAGTTCAGCGTGAAGCCGCACAGCCACACCGCGATAAACGCGGCGATCACGGACGTTGGCAGCGACATTGCGGTAATCAGGGTCGAGCGCCACGAGTTCAGGAACGCGTACACCACGAAGATGGTCAGCACGGCGCCGAGCACCAGCGATTCAATTACGTTGTCGAGGTTGTTTTCGGATTCCTCGCCGCCATCCTGCGTCACTTCGATCACGGTGCCGCCCGGGAATTCCTTGTTCATGGCTTTCACCATGTCGCGGACATCGTTGGCAACCTTCACGGTGGACGCGTCGCGCGAGCGGGTCACGGCGATACCGACGTTGGGCTTGCCGCTGCGGATCGACACGTTATTGAGGTCGGCAAAGCCGTCTTCAATCGTGGCCAGCTGGCCCAGGCGGATGATTTCATCGCCGCGGCGCTTCACCACCACCGACTGGAAGTCTTCCGGACGCTCGATGCGGCCCACCAGGCGGATGCTCTTTTCATCGAGCGCACCGCGCACCTTGCCGACCGGCGCATTGGTGTTCTGGTTGCGCAGCGCATTGGTCACGTCGCTGATCGAGACGTTGTATTCACGCAGTTTTTCGGCGCGCAACAACACCGACAATTCCCGCCGCAGCGAACCATTGACGGTCACGCTGGCGACGCCATCGATGCCACGGAAACGGTCGGCCAACTGGTCTTCGGCCAGGCGCGAAATCTGCGCATGGCTTTGCGAATTGGACGACAGCGACATTTGCATGATCGGTTCAGCGGAAATATCGAGGCGCTGGACGATCGGCTCGCGCATTTCAATCGGCAGCTTGTAGCGCACCGAGGCGATCGAATTGCGGATTTCATCCGTCGCTTCGATCAGGTTTTTGCTGAAGGTAAACTTCATCTGGATGCGCGCCTGGCCTTCGGACGCGGTGCTCTGCGTTTCCGTCACGCCGGTGATACTTTGCAGCGACTTTTCCAGGCGGTTGATGATTTCCCGTTCCACGGTTTCCGGCGAGGCGCCAGGGTAAGGCACCGTCACGAAAATCATCGGCACTTCAACGTCCGGCCGCTGGTTGACGCGCAGCTTGGACAGGGCCAATAGGCCCAGCGCCATCAGCGCGATGATGATCACCACCGTCGCCACTGGCCGCTTGATACTAAAATTTGACAAGAACATGGTGTAATTTCCTTAAGTTTCTTGAACTTAGTTGCCCTTGTTCACTGCTTGCCCGGACTCGACCGACGCCGACGCCACCGCCTTGGCGGGCGCGCTCATGTCAACCTTCTGGCCATCCTTCAAGTTCGAGCCCGGCGTGCGCATCAACGTGTCGCCATGGGCCAGGCCCGCCACCACATGCCAGTTGCCGGTGCGCTCGTCGCGCTGGCCGATCGTGACCGGCGCCTTGACCAACATCTTGTCCTTGACCTTCCACGCGAAGCTGGCGTCGCCGTTACGCACCAGTGCCGACTCCGGCACCATCAGCGACGACGACGATTCGGCCTCGATGCGGCCCTCGGCATACAGGCCGGCGACGCGCGACTGGGTGCGGTCGTTGAACTCCACCAGCACCACCACCTGGCGCGTAATCGCGTTGGCGGCCGGGTCAACCCGCTTGACCTTGCCGGCGAAACTCTGGCCCGGGTAGCCATTGATACGGAACGATACCGGCTGGCCGACCTTGACCACGCCGATCTTGTCAGCCGACACCAGGCCTTCGAAACGCATGCTGGACGGGTCGATCACTTTGATCAGTTCCTTGCCGATCTGGGCCGTGTCGCCATTCGACACTTTGCGTTCGGAGACGATGCCATCGAACGGCGCGCGCACTTCGGTGCGCTGCAACTGCTGGGCGGCGCTGACGGCGCGCGTCTTGGCGGCGGCCAGGTCGCTTTGCGCGTTGTTGCGGCGGATTTCCGCATCTTCCAGCGCCTGGGCCGACGTCATGCCGGACGCGCGCAGGGTTTTCTGGCGTTCCAGCATGCGGGTCGCCTGTTCCAGCGACTGGCCCGAGGCGCGCACCGCTTCATTGGCGGAGCTCACGCTGTCGCGCAGCGAGGTGTCATCCAGGCGCACCAGCAAGTCGCCCTTCTTCACCGCTTCGCCGTTTTCCTTCATCACCTGCATGACAATGGCGCTCACTTCGGCGCGCAAATCGGCCTTGCGTTCCGGCTGGATCGAGCCGGTGACGACCGGACCGGAGGCCAGCGCACTGCTCGATACCGTGACCAGGTCTTCCGGCGCCACGGTCAGCAGGGCCGGTGCCTTCTTGTCGTCTGCCACCTTGGCGGCCGGCGCGCTCGCTGCCTTGTCGGCCTCTTTGGCAGGCTGCTTGCCGCAAGCAACCAAAGCTGAGGCGATAGCGAGTGCTAGAAGGGTTTTGCGCAACATAGATATCTCCGAAATAGGGGAATAGTGCTGGTTTTACAATTGCTATAAGCGATTGAGTATCCAGCAGCGGCTTGATGAGTGTCAATGAGGTCAAGACGGACTGCTCAAATGCACGACCGAAATGCGGATTAAAGGGATGGACTGCAGAAATTCGATGAAAAAAGGGGTTCAGCAACACTGAACCCCACACTGTATGCCATGTTGTCAGCCAAAAATGGCCTGCACCAGGTGGCCGATGCCGATGCCAGTGGCCAGGCCGCCGGCGATCTCCACCAGCGTGTGGCCCATGCGTTCACGCAGCCAGCCATGTTGTTGGTCGCCATCGGCCAGGCGGTTGATGGCGGCAGCCTGGCGGCCGACGTGCTGGCGCAGGCTGTTGGCGTCAATAATGACAATAAAACACAGCGTCACGGCGACGCCGAAGGCCGGATGCCCGATGCCTTCGCGCAGCGCGATCAGGGTGGCCATGCTGGACACCACCGCGCTGTGGTTGCTGGGGAAGCCGCCGTTACCGACCAGGTTGAACGCCCAGCGGCGCGCTTTCGCGCTGTTGATCAGGAATTTGATCGGGCCGACCGCCGTCCAGGTCAGCAGTGGCGTCACAAGGTATGCAAGGTCCATCTCTCTTCCTTCTGAATTAATTACTTCTATGCAATCAGCAATTATCGCATCCTGGATTGGGGACGGCGAGAACAAGTGGGCTAAAATCGCCGTGACTGACATAAAAAGGACAACAACATGAAGCATTTCGGTATTTCTTTCCTGGTGACCGCCATCCTCATGGGCGTGGCGGGCTGGTGGGGCTTTGACCGCGGTGGCATGAGCGGTTTGCTGACGGCGCTGTGGATCACGGCCGTGCTAGGCGTGATGGAAGTGTCGCTGTCGTTCGACAACGCGGTGGTCAACGCCGCAGTACTGAAGACCTGGAACGCCTTCTGGCAAAAGCTGTTCCTGACGGTCGGTATCCTGGTGGCGGTGTTCGGCATGCGACTGCTGTTCCCGCTGTTGATTGTGTCGTTTGCCACCGGCCTGGGTTTGGGCGACGTGTGGACCATGGCACTGAACACGCCGGATGACTATTCCCGCTACCTGACCGGCGTGCATGCCGAAGTGGCGGCGTTTGGCGGTGCCTTCCTGCTGCTGGTGTTCCTGAACTTCCTGTTCGATGAGGAAAAGGAATTGCACTGGCTGGGCCTGATCGAAGAAAAACTGGGCGCGTGGGGCAGCGAAGGCTTGTCGATCCTGCTGGCCCTGCTGGCGGTGTTGGCCTGCGTCAGCCTGGTGCCGGAGATTAAGAAACTCAGCGTGCTGATGTCGGGCGTGATCGGCG
Organism: Burkholderiaceae bacterium; assembly: GCA_019751755.1. GTDB lineage: Bacteria > Pseudomonadota > Gammaproteobacteria > Burkholderiales > Burkholderiaceae_D > Rugamonas. Next base: position 18,651 of record JAIENA010000100.1, read on the forward strand.
TTGCCGTGTATGTGGCGGTGGACTGGATCAGCGGACTGCTGGAAGAAAAGGAACACGACCCGACCACGGGCGTGGCGCTGGCCAAGGGCGGCATTGGCGGCTTCATGTACCTCGAAGTGCTGGATGCCTCGTTCAGTTTTGACGGCGTGATCGGCGCCTTCGCCATCACCACCGATGTCGTCATCATCATGCTGGGGCTGGCCATCGGCGCCATGTTCGTGCGCTCACTGACGGTGTTCCTGGTGCACAAGGGCACGCTGGACGAATACGTCTTCCTGGAACACGGCGCGCACTATGCGATCGGCATCCTGGCGCTGATTATGCTCGCCAGCGTCAAGTACCACATTCCTGAATGGTTTACCGGCTTGTCGGGGGTGGCGTTTATTTTGGTGTCGCTGTGGTCGTCGGTCAGGCACCGCAACGCGACCGCGCAGTGATACGATGGCGGCTTTGCCACTTTAGACAAAAATTATGTCACGACTGAAGCTGATTATTCCCGGCGTCCTGCTGGGCGCCGCCCTGATTTTTGCCGCGTACGCATGGATCTCGTTATCCGTGTCGTACTCGGAAGGCGAACGCGCGGGCTACCTGCAAAAATTCTCGAAACGGGGCTGGATTTGCAAGACCTGGGAGGGAGAGTTGCTGCTGACGTCGATGCCGGGCGCGATTCCCGAGAAATTCGAGTTCAGCGTGCGCGACCCGCAAGTGGCCGAGCAAATGATGGCCGCCACCGGCAAGCGCGTGCGCATCACCTATGAGCAGCATAAAGGCGTGCCGACGTCGTGCTTTGGCGAGACCGAGTATTACGCCGGCAAGGTGCAAGTCCAGCCTTAATTCGCCTTAGTTTGCCACACCTCCCGCCAGCCGGGCCGCGATGGCCCGGCAGGTTTCCCGTAGCACGTCCGCACAGCGCAGCACACCGGCCGATGCCGGCCGGTGGCTGGGCGTCACCAAACTCACCGTATAAGGAATGGAAAACGCCAGCGGCCGCAATTGCACGCCGCGCGCCGCGTATTCCAGCGCCGTCAGCGGATTGACAATGGCAATCCCGGCGCCCAACGCCACCGTGGCGCATACCGCGCCGGCGCTGTGGGTTTCCACCGCCATGCGGCGGCTAACGCCGGCCGCGCGCAGCACATCGTCGGCCTTCAGCCGGTAAGGATCTTCCGGCGCAAGGCAGATAAAATCGACGCCCTGAAAATCGGCTGGCGCCAGCACGCTGTGGCGGCACAACGCATGGCCTTCCGGCAACACGCCCACCAGATCCGCTTGCAGCAGGGTTTCCGCCGTGGTCCCGGGCGGCGCGGCGCTGTCTTCCGTTAAGCCCAGGTGGTAGCGCTGGGCCGACAGTGCATCCTGCAGCCCCGGCGCTTCCAGCGGCGTGATGCTGACCTGGATCCCGGGATGGCGCAATTGCAGCTGGCGGCATGCTTGCGGCAGCAGGTTATGCGAAAAGGCCGGCAGGCACGCCACCGACAATTGCCACTGGCGCTGGTGACGAATCGCATCGGCCGTGCCGGCAATACGCTGCAGGCCGACGTAGCTGCGCAGCACTTCGTCATACAGCATCAGCGCCTGCTCGGTCGGCGCCAGCTTGCCGCCGCGGCGCTCAAACAGGGCCAGGCCGGTCAATTTCTCGAAGCGGCTCAGTTCACGGCTGATGGTCGGCTGCGACGTATGCAACAGCGCGGCGGCGGCGGTGGCGCTGCCGGTCGACATCACGGCGCTGAAGATTTCCACGTGGCGGAAACTAAAATTCATCATTCACTGGTGTATGGATTTCCTTCCAGCATATCAGCAATGCATGAAGCATGAACAAATGGATATTTTTTTTATTGCCTGCCGCGCCGCATAATTTTCTACATCATCTTGATGAGGAAAATGATGGAGCACTTCAATTATCTCGACGGCAAACTGCAGGTGGAAGGCCTCCCGGCCGACACTATCGTGGACCGCTTTGGCAGCCCGGTCTACGTGTATTCGGCGCAGGCCCTGCGTGATCACGTGGCCGTCTTGCAGCACGCGTTCGCGCCGCTGGCGCCGCTGATCTGTTATTCAGTCAAAAGCTGCAGCAACCTCAGCGTGCTGCAATTGCTGGTACGGCAAGGCTGCGGCATGGATGTCGTCAGCGGCGGCGAGTTGCAGCGGGCGCTGGCGGCGGGCGCGCCAGCGGCCAGCATCGTATTTGCCGGGGTCGGCAAGTCGGCCGACGACATCCGGCTGGCGCTGGAATGCGGCATTTTCATGTTCAATGCGGAATCCGAGGCGGAACTGGAGCGCATCGAGGCGATTGCCGGCGAACTGAAGCAGCGCGCCCGGGTGGCGCTGCGTATCAATCCCGACGTGGCCGATCCCGCCACGCCGGACAAGACCGCCACTGGCGGGCGCCACACCAAGTTCGGCATCCCGTTGACGCGCGCGCTGCCGCTGTACCGTCCGGGGCGCTACCGTCATGTGGACGTGCGCGGCGTGCACATCCACCTGGGTTCGCCGATACCCGATGCGGCCACCTATGTCGCGGGCATCGAGCGCGTGGAGCGCTTGATTGGGCAGGTCGAGGCCTTGGGTGGGCGCATTGATTCCGTCAATATTGGCGGCGGCTTCCCGGTGTCGTATGACGCCAAACCTGGCGCCGCCGAGGACGTTACCGGGCATGGCAGCGCGCTTGGCGTGGTCGACTCGGCGCAGCCGCTGGACGGCATGGGCCGCCTCATTTGCGCGCAACTGGCGCGTCTGCACGCGCAGGGCAAGCGCATCATCATCGAGCCGGGCCGCGCCATCAGCGCCAACGCGGGTGTGCTGCTGGCCACGGTCGAATACAAGAAACAGGGCTGGGACCGCGACATCGCCATCCTGGACGCTGGCATGAACACCTTGCTGCGCCCGGCCATGTATGGCGCGCGGCACGTGATCTGGCCGATGGCCGATGGCGGCGCGCACGGTCCGTGGCGCACGGTGGCGGAACGCGGCGGCGTGGCGGTGGTGGCGGTCGACGTGGCCGGGCCGATCTGTGAAACCGGTGATGTGTTTGCCCAGGCGCGGCCGCTGCCGCCGCTGGCGGCGGGCCAGCGACTGGCGGTGTTTTCCTGCGGCGCCTATGGCATGAGCATGGCCAGCCAGTACAACTCGCGGCCACGGCCTGCCGAAGTCATGGTCGATGGGGAGCGGATGTGGGAAATCCGGGCGCGCGAATCCGTGGCGGATTTGCTGACGCCGGAGCTGGCGGGATTGCAGGGGCGCTGAGCTGGCAGCCGGGGGAAGCACCCACGCACTTGGTCAAGTCGCCTGCCCCGGTGATCGGGTGCCTGGGTCGCTAACGCTTGCCAGTGCCATCACCGGCCGCGCCAGACAGCGCCCACCGATTCCGCCGTCTCCTTCAGGCGCACGATGACATCACGCGCCAGCGATTCCGATTGTTCCTGCTCGGCACGGGCGCGGGCGGCGGCCAGCGCGCCGGAATAACTGCCGGCTTCGGCGGCCAGGCGGTTTTGTTCGCGCGCTTGCGCCAGTTTTTCTTCAATCGCCGACAGCGCGTTTTGCGCCGCGTGCTGACGGCGGGTTTCCAGGTCCAGCAATTCCTGCTTGGCGGCCGTCATGGCGTGCGTGGTGTCGGCCACCTTGCGCTGCATGGCGGCGTGGGCTTGCGCGGTTTCCAGCAGTTTTTTCTGTTCGGCGGCTTTGTCCAGCGCCGCTTGCGCAGCGGCTTGCGCGGCCAGTTCGCACTGGCGCGCCAGTTCCAGCTGTTGCTGCTCGGCCGCAGCGCGGACACGGGCGGCTTCGGCGCTGGCCTGTTCGGACGCCAGGCGCGCTTCGACCGCCTTGGCAGCACGCACTTCCGACGCTTCGGCCTGACGCTGCGCGGCCAGTTTTTCATCAATTGCGGCAAGGGTGGCGCGCTCGGCGGCGACAAAGGCTTGTTCCGCCTCCAACAGCGCCTGGGTGCGCGCCAGTTTTTCTTCTTCGGCACGGCATTTTTGTTGGGTAACGTCGCCCAGCTCCACCGCCAGCCGCGCCTGCGCCGATGCGGCTTGCGCGGCGGCGGTCTTGGCCTCCGCTTCCAGCGCCACTTGTTCCGTCATCTGGCGCAGCGCGGCGGCTTCTTCGCTGGCGGCGTCGGCCAGGCGCTGTTCTTGCGCGCGCTGGCAGCGCAAGGCGTCGGCCTGCTCGGCTTCGGCGGCGGCGCGCACGGCGGCCGCTTCCTGCGCCAGCAATTCCGCATCCAGGCGCTCCTTCAGCGCGGCGATGGCTTGCTGTTCCGCCGCCACGCGCGCCTGCTCCGCTTGCGCCAGTTGCGCGGCCAGCGCGGCTTTTTCCTCGGCCAGCACGGCGGCTTGCTGCTGCGCCTCGACATGCGCCGCCAGGGCCACCAGTTCGGCTTGCTGCGCATCGTTATGGATTACCGCCAGGCTGGCGGTGGCGCGCGCCAGGGTGGCGCGTTCGTCCGCCAGTTGCGCGGCGCGCTGCTGCTCCACCATCTCCAAACGGGCCGCTTCGGCGGCGGCTTGCTCGGCGACCTGGCGCTGCTGAATTTGCTCAACGGCGAGCGCTTCGGCTTCAATCTTGGCCAGGGTATCGATTTCGGCCTGCTGTTCCGCTTCCACCCGGGCCATGGCGGCGGCGCGCAGTTGGCGGTCGGCTTCGATGCGGGCTTCGGTGGCGGCAATAATGCGGGCGTCGGCTTCACGGCGCGCTTCGGCACTGGCGACCGCCATGTTTTCCACGCGTTCGCGGTGGATCGCGGCGTCGCGGATTTCCTTTTCCGTTTGCAGGCGCAGGCGCAGCGATTGCGCGGCGCTGCGTTCGGATTCAGCTTTGGCCAGCGCGATTTGTTCGAGTTCCTGCTCCAGGTGGGCGCGGGCGCGGGCTTCCTCCAGCCCACGGGCCTCGGCGGAGGCACGGTTGAAAGCGGCTTCCATCGCGATCTGGTCGGCGCGCTCGCGCTGCACCGTCAATTCCAGCGCCTCGGCTTCCGCCGCCGCCAGCGATTGCGCGGTCTGGCGCGCGACGGCGGCCTGCCGTTCATGTTCACGGGCCAGCGTAGCGAGGCGGGCATCGGCCGACGCGATACCCACCACTTCTTCGCGGGCCGCCTGTACGGCGGCCAGGCGTTCGGCGGCCTGCAGGCGGGCGTGGCCGGTTTGCAGCTCCAGGTCGTCGGCGGCGCGGGTGGCCTGCTGCGCGAATTGCGCTTCGACGGCAATCTGTTCGGCGGCGCGACGGCGGCTGACTTCCTCGGCGCGGGCGCGCTGCTCGGCCGCCTGGCGCACATCATTGTCGACCTGGGCACGGGCACGCAGCTCGACGGTTTCCTGCTTGACTGCCTCCAGGCGCGCGACACTGGCCTCCGCTGCGGCGCGCAAGCTTTCCAGGCGCTCACGGTCGGCATGGATCGCCGCTTCCGATGCCTGGGCATTTTTCAGCGCCACCGCCGCCGCTTCCGCATCCATCGCGGCGCGGTCGTCGGCCAGCGCGCGGGCGCGGGCTTCGGCATGGGCGCGACTTTCAGCGGAACAGGCGGCGCGGGCTTCCGCTTCCACCCGGGCAATCGCTTCCGAGATCGATTTCATGTCCATGTGCTGACGCGGCGCGGCGGTTTCCGCTACCGCCTCGGTTGGCACACTCACCGAGGCATCTTCTGGCAGGGACAGGTCGTGGAAGGAATGCGCTGACATGGACGACTCGCGATGGTTGGAAGCACGGCGGAATTACCGTACCACCATTATCAACGCCCGCACGCCAGCCCCAACGCCCGAGCAGGCAGGCAAACACCCGCCAATTCACCGCTTTCCAAAAAATTATGCACGCATGCACGCCCGCCCCTCCCGGTGGGGCCAGGCGTGCATTCGTGCACATTTAAGCCCCCCGGCCTTCTGCCGCCTGCCGCAGCACGGCGCCATGCGGTGGGGTCAGGCGTGCAATCGTGCGCTCCTACGGCACAGCCTGCCAGCGTATGCATCAATGCACGCCTGACCCCACCGGGGTTAC